>CACYBO010000171.1 GCA_902772685.1 uncultured Eubacteriales bacterium
AAAAAAGACTTTCTGCATGCTGACATTGTATCAACAAAAAAACAGAAAGTCCACGCATATACAACATGTATACAATATATGTGGGGTATTTTTACCTCAATCCGCTCTCTTTGACGCAAGATAGATGATCGCTTCCCGGTATCCTTCGAAGCCTTTGCCCCTTATTGTTTTTTCAGCCGCAAGAGATACAAATGAAACTTTTCTGAAATCCTCCCTGCTGTCAGTGTCGGTAAGATGAACCTCCACTGCAGGAACGGCAACGGCTTTCAGAGCGTCCAGGATTGCGATGCTCGTATGCGTGTACGCCGCAGGATTGATGACGATACCGTCCGCCTCTCCGTACGCCTGCTGGATCCGGTCGACGATATCCCCCTCATGGTTGGACTGGTATACCTCGCCCTGCACGCCGGCCAGCTCAAAAGATTCCTCGATGTATCTGACCAGATCACCGTAGGTCCGGCTGCCGTACAAATCGGGCTCTCTTATTCCGAGCATATTGATATTAGGACCGTTGATTACAAGTATCTTCATTTTGAATTCCTTTCAATGATTATCTGCAGGATTTCATCCGCCGAATGCTCTGAGGAATCGACTGCAAAATCACTCCACTCCTCATAAAGATGATTCCTCCGTTCAAAAAGTGCCTGCGCGCCCGTCTTTTGTGTCAATGGCCTGCCGGACGCATCCAGTTCCGCAACAGGTCTTCTGATATATACTACGGCGCTGTTCTCAAGCAGAGGCACTTTGTTCTCATTTCTCTCTACGCATCCCCCGCCGGTGGAGAAGATGATGCCCGGTGTTCTTCCATCAGACTGCGGGCTTCGTCTCATGACCTGCATGATCACACTGGTCTCAATATCTCTGAAATCGTCGATTCCCCTCTCCCGGATAATATCCTCCGGTGACCGGCCATACAGTTCCTCTATCATCTGATCGCAATCGGCAAAAGGTTTCCCCATCCGTTCGGAAAGCATCCTGCCGATTGTCGTCTTACCGCACCCAGGCATCCCGATCAGTACAATGTTTTGAACATCAGCCCGAATCGATTCTTCCGCCATCTGTGTTTTCGCCGCAAAATCAAAATCCTCTCCAAGGAAGAGCCCGCTTGCTTTCGCGGCCTGCGCAACAAGCATATGCATACCGCTGAAGGCAGGTATACCAGCATCACGTGCATCGAGCATGAGCTTTGTTCTCAAAGGATTGTACACCAAATCAAAAACAGCCCTGCATTTCAGAAAGTTTTTTATGTCAATCAGGCTTTCGCCTGCATTCGGGTACATTCCTACCGGTGTCGCATTCACGATTATCTCAGCATCACTGTGCTGTACCAGATTTTCGTAGTTGTTCTCCCCTTTTCTGGATATCACAACAATCGGATCCGCTCCCAGGTCTTCCATGACTCTGACAACCGTACCCGATACGCCTCCGCTGCCCAGAATGACTGTCTTGGATCCTCTGACATCGATCCCTGATGATTCCACCGTACTTCTAAATCCGTAGTAATCTGTATTATCACCGAAGATAGTTCCGTCATGGCGTTTGATGACAGTATTCACACTTCCGCATTTCGCGGCGGTATCCGACAATTCGTCACAATACCTGATGACTTCTTTCTTGTACGGCATTGTGACAGTAATCCCTCTGAAATCCCCTTCATCAAAAAATGCATCCAGTTCCTCCGGCTCCCGCTCAAACAGTCCGAATTCATATCCTCCGATCAGTTTATGCACCTGCGGGGAATAACTGTGGCCCAGTTTCCTGCCGAGGAGACCGTATTCCTTACGATCGGATTCCTGGATTCTCCTGCTCTGTGACATGATTTCCTTCAGTACTTCTGCGACATAAGGCGCTGTATTGCTTTTGCAAAAGCACTCTATGGCGTTGATTTTTTCACTCTCACGTGCTGCGTCGGCTACAGGCAGGCCTTCTTTTTCCTTGACTCTTCCAATCTCTCTGACAAGATCGAAACGTTTTTCAAGCAGCTCTGCTATTTCCCTGTCGATGCCGTCTATTTCTTTTCTGTATTCTTTGAGATCCTTCACAGGAGTCCCTCCTCCATAAGAATATCGCATACTGCTATCGCTGCTGCCGCTTCTATACACGGCACTGCTCTCGGAACAACACACGGATCATGCCTTCCTCCTACTGTGATCTCAGCGGGAACCATCCGGTCCAGATCCACGCTGTCCTGCACCTTGGCAATGGAAGGAGTCGGTTTCATCGCCGTCCTGAATACGATCGGCATCCCTGTTGACAGTCCTCCCAGTATGCCTCCGTGATTGTTCGTCTTTGTTATGACCCTTCCGCCATCGATATAATATGGATCGTTGTTCTCAGATCCCTTCATATTGCCGACACGAAATCCTGCGCCGAATTCGATTCCCTTAACAGCCGGAACTGCGAAGACCGCCTGGCAGATCCTGGCTTCCAGGCTTCCGAACAGCGGCTCTCCCACACCTGCAGGAATCCCTGAAATCATACATTCGACCACGCCTCCAATGGAATCCCCTTCTTCTTTGACCGCAGTTATGAGTTTCTTCATCCAGCGGCCGGCCTCCTCATCGATGACAGGAAAATCTTCATGTACAAAGGCCTCTTCGCTTATGTCGGAATCTCTGACATCGCCAATTGAACTGATATGCGCTCTGACTGCGATTCCTTCTGACTCAAGCCATTGCAGACAGATGCCTCCTGCAATGCAGAGCGGGGCTGTCAGCCTGGCACTGAACGCTCCCCCTCCCGGTTCGATCCATCCGTATTTGACCCATGCCGGATAATCTGCATGGCCAGGTCTGGGGACCGCCTTAATCTCATAATCGTGCGGCTTTACATCCGTATTTTTTATGACTGCTTCAATGACATCCCCATTGGCAGTGAAACCTCCGCTTTCACTGGTATTGATGCCGGAAACAAACACCGGTATGTCTGCTTCATTTCTCGCAGTTGACCATTCGTTCTGTCCCGGAGCACGTCGAAGCAGGAAGTTCTGCAGTCTCTCCGCATCAAAAGAAACCCCTTCCGGGATTCCTCCGATCATGACTCCCACTTCAGGTCCATGGGATGTTCCAAAGATGTCGATTTTCAGTTTTTCGCCGAAGACTTCTGACATCAGCCGATAATCTCCCTGATCTTCATGATTTTGCCGATCACTTCATCGAACTGCTCCGGCGTAATAGCCTGTTCGCCGTCGCAGAGCGCGTGTTCCGGATCATTATGTACTTCAATCATGATTCCGTCGGCACCTGCCGCAGCAGCGGCCATGCTCAGCGGTGCTACAAGAAACTCCTTACCTGCCGCGTGGCTCGGATCTACAACAACAGGCAGATCTGTCATGGCTTTCAGCGCCGGCACCGCCGACAGGTCCAGTGTGTTTCTGGTGTATGTCTCAAAGGTCCGGATTCCTCTTTCGCAGAGGATGACCTGATTATTACCCGCTGATTTAATATATTCAGCGCTCATCAGCAGTTCCCTGAGCGTATTCGCCATTCCGCGCTTCAGCAGAATTGGCTTATCTGTTCTGCCAAGAGCTCTGAGCAATTCGAAGTTCTGCATATTCCGCGCACCGACCTGAATGACGTCGATGTCTTCAAACAGCGGCAGATGATCTGCACTGACGATTTCCGTTACAACAGGCATCCCCGTTGCCTTCTTTGCTTTCAGCAAAAGCTCCAGCCCTTCTTCTTTCAGCCCCTGAAAATCATAAGGGGAAGTCCTGCCTTTGTACGCGCCTCCTCTCAGAAGTCCTGCACCGGATTGTTTTACACAGCGGGCGATCTGAAGAATCTGTTCTTCGGATTCCACGCAGCACGGTCCTGCGATGACTGTGAAATTGCCGCCGCCTATACGCACACCATTGATATCGATTGCCTTGCTCATATGTCCTCTCCTGTTTTATCATCCTCGCTGCTGCCGCCCAGCTCCATGAGCAGTATGCTCGCCAGCATCATAACCATGCCTGCATAAGCCCGCGGCAGCAGCCGCTCTCCTGCGAAGAGAAACGCCACGATTGCTGCAAATACCGGCTCAAGCGTGAATATGACGCCGACATGGGTTGCTGTTGTATATTGCTGTCCGATGACCTGTGCGATATACGCGATCCCGGTGCAGAATACTGTCAGAAAAATCAGTGACGCCCAGCACCCTCCTGTCTGCGGCAGACGCATATCTTCAAAAATCAGCGCCAGGATGAGCATCCACGCGCCCGTGAATCCAAGCTGGTAGATACCCAGCTGAAATGCGTTGACATCCTCCCGGCGAACTCCTGCTTCATTGATCAGAAGATCCACTGCATATGCCAGTCCGCACATCAGACACAGAAGATCTCCTCGCGCAACATGAAAATGTGCGTCCAGCGTCATCAGCGCCATGCCTGCCGTACATAGAAGCACAACGAACACGATCTTCTTGTCCGGTATGGTTTTCTTAAAAACAAACGCCAGCAGCGGTGTGAAGATCACAGCTGTTCCGCAGAGAAATCCCGCGTTGGACTGGCTCGTATATTTCACGCCATAAGTCGCCCCGATGTAGACGAAAATCAGGGACAGGGAAACCAGAAACGCATACTTCAAGGTCATTCTGTTCACATGGATCGCCTTTTTTGCGGCGAGCAGCCATGCGACAGCAAATGCGCCGAGAAAGCGGAATGCGTTCAGTGTCAGCGGGTCGATTTCCTCCAGGCACAGGTCCATCATAAAATAGGAAACGCCCCACCCCAGCGTCAACACAACAAGCATCATATCCGCTTTAATTTGTGTTCTTCTGTTGATCATCATATATTCCCGATGAAATACTCCAGTGCCAACCTGCCGGGCATCAGACCGGACTTGATGTTTTTCTCAGCCTGATAACAATTGGAAAGCGCTGCTTTGAGCCGCTCATGGCCAAGCCTGCTGCCGCTTTCAAGCGCCTTTTTTGTTCTGTACTCAGCAATTCTCTTCTCTCTGCCCAGATATCCTCCTCCGAGCAGTTTCTGGATCTCCGTCAGACTTTTCCCA
>CACYBO010000172.1 GCA_902772685.1 uncultured Eubacteriales bacterium
AAAAACAAAAGAAACCCGAAGGTTTCTTTTGTTAAAAGGGGTATTGGGATTAGAGATTAATGAGGTTATCAGGGGATAACCACACGTCAATAGTAACCTAGAATCGGCATAAAATCAAGGTTTTTGTTCAAATTAAAGAATTTTAAGGAACAAAAGCGCCCTCTCTAATATATACTTATCTAACAAGAGATTATTTTTAAATAGGTGAGATATGGGTATTCGAAGAGCAAAAGCAGCCGCGATCGCTCTGCTTACGGTCCTTGCCCTGACAGTGTCACTGATGCCTTTTGGTGCTTTTGCAACTTACAGAACTTCTGTAGGAGATGCGGAGACGCCGGCGAAGTATGAGGATGGTTACATCCAGCACAACTGCCTCGATATTTCTTCGTGGAACGGCGATCTGGACGGTGACGACTGGGAAGCAATCAAGGACGCGGGAGTAGACAGCGTTATTATCAGAGCCGGCTACAGCAAACTCAATACGAACCGACACAAGATGGACGAATGTTTCAAGAAGAATATCAAGAGGGCGTCGAAGCACGGCCTCGATATTGGCGTGTATTATTTCACGTCAGCACTCACCCATAAGGAAATGGCCAGAGAAGCAGAGTATTTCATGAAGATCATTGAACCGTACAGGGATCTGATCACACTTCCGGTCACTCTCGACTTCGAAACGAACAGCAGGGGAAGACTGAACTGGTATACTCTGAGGGAACTGGGAGAAGAAAACTGCACGGAGCTCTGCATGACTTTCTGCGACGTGATAGCCGACGCGGGTTACGAGCCGATGATCTACGCCAGCAGAGGGCTCTTCAATACATACCTCGACGCGGAGAAACTGGAAGACAAATATATGATCTGGATCGCCCAGTATACATACGACCTTTCAGCGACAGGCTACAAAGGCGAATATTACATGTGGCAATACAGCTCCAACGTAAGGATACCGGGTATCAGATGCCGGTTCGACGGCAACTATCTCTATGAAAAAGATTATTCCGTGACCAACAAACCGAAGGAAATCAAATCTTCAAAGGGTCAGACGGTAACCTATCAGCTGTCGGATGGAGTTAAATCTGTCGTTCCGGTCAAGAGCAATAAGAAAACGGCAAAGGCGCAGGTCACTGACAGCTTTGGCGGTCTTCACGAGTACACAATCCTGAAGGCAGAGGGAACAGACTACAGCAGTGACGAGTGCATCGTATCCTGTCTGCTGTCCGGCCTTGGGTTCGAAACGGACAGAGGGGCATCGATCAGCCCGGCAATCCTGAGGAACATTCTGACGGGAAGCAAAAACAAAAAAGCTGATCTCAGCGATCTTTCGGATTACAGCGAAGCCTTCGAAGAACTCGGTGTAATCAGCGACCAGTCATTTGACGAAGATAATGTATATGTAGACATAAAAGGAAACCTCGCCAATGGTATGCCGGTCATCATCTCAATAGATGCAGACAGCGGACCATGGAGAGGAGAAAGCCAAAGACTTCTTCTGATTGGAATGGATGAGGACGGCAGAGCAATCGTCGCTGATACGAAAGACCGGAACTGGTTCGAGACGGACCAGCGGTTCAAGCTGACGGATATCGATGAGCTGATCAGTTATATCGATGATGGATATCTGATCATAAGAGGAGCGCAGTAAGCGCAGAAAAAAAGAAGATAAAAAACGGTCCGTGGAATCAATCCCGCGGACCGTTTTTCGTTTTACTTATTCTTCCTCTTTTACGCCTACCGGCTCAAAGTACTCTTTGCCGACACCGCATTCAGGGCAGATCCAGTTTTCAGGCAGATCTTCAAAAGCTACTCCAGGAGCAACGCCTCCTTCAAGATCGCCCTTCTGTGGGTTATAAACGTAATCACACGCCTTGCAACAATACTTCTGTGCCATAGTTTACCTCCTTTTAATCTACACAATGATCACTTATGTGAAAAGTGATTAAAACAGTTTTGTGATTTCATCCTTCTGAGCAAATCCGACGATTTTCCCATCTATCTGACCGCCTTTGAATACGAATAGGGTCGGTATGGCGGTAACATTGTACTCCATGGCGAGCGCAGGCTGTTCATCAACGTTTACCTTGCCCACCTTAACTTTTCCTTCGTATTCTTCTGCTATTTCCGCAACGATAGGACCGACCATTTTGCATGGGCCGCACCAGGTTGCCCAGAAATCCACCAGAACAGGAACATCCGATTCCAGGACTTCCGCCTGAAAGTTATCGCTTGTTAAAATAATCTCTGCCATTCTATTACCCTCCTTTTGCTTTTCTATTTGGCTGCTTCATTATAGTACAAATCAACCTGCAAGTCCACCTTGTGGTATAATGCTTTTATAGCGAACGGAGGCAGTAAATGGACAGGCTCTTCAAGTTAAAAGAAAACAGAACATCCGTGAAGCGGGAAATCGTTGCCGGCGTGACAACGTTCATGACAATGGCTTACATCATCGCGGTCAACCCTAACATTCTGGGCGACGCAGGCATGAATCCGCACGCTGTGCTGATCGCCACGTGCCTGGCGTCGACGATCGGATGCTTTTGCATGGGGCTCATGGCAAATCTGCCGTACGCGCTTTCTGCCGGGATGGGTCTGAACGCGTTCCTTGCCTATACAGTTGTGCAGGGCATGGGCATCTCCTGGCATGTGGCCCTGATGGCAGTTTTCTGCGAGGGACTCATTTTTATCCTGCTTTCCCTGACCAGTGTGCGGGAAGCTATCTTCAACGCCATCCCGATGTCGCTGAAGAACGGCGTCTCAGTGGGGATCGGTTTGTTTATCGCGTTCATCGGACTGCAGAACGCAGGTCTTTCTGTTGACGCGTCAACCACGCTCGTGACCATTACGAGCTTCAGAGACGACTTTGGGACCCACGGCATATGCGCGCTGCTGGCCCTTTTTGGCTTAAGTGTTACTGCAATTCTATACATCAAAAAAGTCAAAGCCTCCATATTATTCGGCATCATCACGACCTGGGTTGCCGGCATGATCTGTCAACTGATCGGTCTTTATGTGCCGAATCCGGACGCTGGCGTCTACAGTCTGTTTCCAACCGCCATCATCAGTTTGGATTTCTCGGCGATTGGGGATACCTTCGGTCAGTGCTTCAATACGGACTTCCGCGGCGTAGGAATCTTTAATTTCATCGTCGTCATGTTCTCGTTCCTCTTTGTGGATATGTTCGATACGATCGGCACGCTGATCGGGGTCAGTGCTAAGGCAAAGATGCTGGATGAGAACGGACATCTTCCGGCGATTCGCCCCGCGCTCCTGTCGGACGCCATCGCAACCACATGCGGCGCGGTGCTGGGTACGTCAACGACAGGAACTTATGTTGAGTCCACCGCAGGGATTGCGGTCGGAGGCCGCACGGGACTGACTGCGGTTACGACAGGCTGCCTGTTCCTTCTTTCATGCCTGTTTTCACCGCTGTTCACTGCGATCCCGTCATTTGCGACTGCGCCTGCGCTCATCATGGTCGGCTTCCTGATGTTTGAAGGAATCAGAGAGATTCGATTCTCCCCGGAGACCATGACGGACACGATTCCGGCCTATCTGTGCATCATCACTATGCCGCTGTTCTACAGCATCTCCGAAGGCATTTCCTTTGGCGTCATTTCTTATGTGATAATCAATCTGATCTGTGGAAAGCGCGACCGGATCACGGTGATCATGTACGTGCTGGCAGTACTGTTCATACTGAAATACGTATTCCTGTAAAAAAGTCCTTGCGCCCTTGCGGTGCCTCATGTATAATGTACAAGCGCGTTTGGGCAAGCCATAACAGCTGCACGATATGCGCAAGGATAAAGATATAACGGGTGGTCCTCTGGTATGCGCGCAGACGAGGAATCTGCATAAGGCTCCAAGAACATGCCGAAGGGAAGGAGGAAGAGCAATGGACGTATTGAGCTCAGTAACAAATGAATATATGAAA
>CACYBO010000173.1 GCA_902772685.1 uncultured Eubacteriales bacterium
ATCAGCATGGATACCTGTGTAGACCATCCGAACATAACGTTCATGATTGTGCCGACCGCAACGACCTGTACAACGCCGACCATAAACATGTAGATCATCATGACCACTGCACTGAGCACACGTGCCTGGGGGCCGTAGAATACGCCGAATCCTTCTGCCGTCGTCAGGATTCTCATATTCGAAAGCTTTGTTCTGAGGAAGAGGCTCAGCAGGAATATGCTCAGTGCGCAGATTCCTCCCAGCCAGATGGCACCGATACCGGAATTATAGGCCAGTGTGGTGCTACCCATGGTCAGAGATCCTCCGATGACGCAGGCCGCCATTGCTGCGGTGAATCTCCAGATGCCGATGCTTCTGCCGGCTACCATGAAGTCTTCTGTTGTCTTTGTCTTTTTCGCTACCCAGATACCAACACAGATCAGCACGATCATGTAGCAGATCACGATGACTGTGTCGATCGTTGTGAATTGAGTCATGATGATTGTTCTCCTTTGCATAAATACTATTTATAAATGAATAAATTTAATATTTATTCATTTATAGACGTAATTATACATTTCATTATGCATGCTGTCAACCACTAAAAAAACAACTCCGGAGATATCTCCGGAGCTGTCTGTATTAACTGTCTTCCCTATTCATCATCGCTGTCATTATCCTGTTCAGGTTCAGGTGCAGCGGTTGTCGTAGTGGTAGTAGTTGTTGTAGTGGTAGTTGTTGTGGTTGTTGTAGTGGTCGCTTTTGTCGTTGCCTCGGTTGCCTCAGTTGGCTCTTCGTTCTTGCTTTCACTTTCGTTTGTGTCAGGCGGATCCTGTGTATCCGGGTCCGGATCAGGACGGTCGAGCAGTTGGATATCGATCAGGTCCATCTTATCTTTGTCGTATATAATCTGAACCGTATCACCGACCTGCGGGAAGTATCCGGGCGTGCACGTCGCGTTGTCTGTCGTCAGCGTCACTTCAGTTTCATCATCGAGCAGAATTGTGCAGGTGTTTTCATCGTTCTCTCCCCACTCTTCGATGACTCCGTCAGCTGTAACGATAACCGGCGTCGGCGGAGTCGGAGGATCTGTCTCTGTCTTAGTCTCGGACTTTGACTCCGTCTTTGTCTCCGTCTTTGTCTTCGTCTCCGTCGGCTTCGTGGTAGCTGTTGTCGTCGGTTCCGGCTGCGGTTTCTTCTTCTTGTCGCAGTATACGGATACTGCCAGAGGATTATTGCCCAGTTCTCCGGTGTATGTGACTGTTGCCTTCACACCGGACTGGTACTTGTTGCCTGTAAACTTGGTGTCCCCGTTGACCAGAATCTTGTAAACATGCTTCCCTGTGTTCAGCTCAAGATAGGTTTTCTCTGCCTTGTCGAGTGTTCCGTTGATCGCGTTCTTATTCGGCTTTGCCTGGTGGTGCACGATGATTTTCGTAGCCACAGGATTTTCATTGATATCGCCTGTAAATGTGATCTCCGCTCTGTCGCCGATTTCAATTTTCTTATCGGAAGAATCAATTTCGGTTTCGCTGTTAATGGTAAAGCGTGCGGAATCTGAAGAATCGATGCTCAGAAGAACAGATGTATCTGAAACATCGGATACGATACCATGCGCTTCATAGTGCGGATCATCTTCCTGCTCCTTCAGTACCGTTACGGAAACCGCATACGGTTCCTCGTTCAGGTCGCCCAGGTAAGTAACGCTGACTTCGTCGCCTTCGTTGAGTTCCCCTTCGATCTTCGTGTCTGCATCGTAGTCAAAAGTTACAGTCAGACTGTCGGAGGATACTGTGAGCTCCGTATCATTCAAATCGGTCAGTTCCCCGTTCATCGTCAGGGTCTTCTCAACTGCCTCTGTGACAGTAACCGAGTCGGCGATCAGACTGTCCCCTTCGCTGTGATACGCAACACTGACTGTATCACCTTCCGTGAGTTCCGATTCCTCTCCAAGATCAAACTCCGTCTCCTCTGTTGTTGTAAATGTCTTGTCTTCAGAGTCTCCTGCCACGATCAGCGTGTCATTTGTTACGCTGACCAATGCTCCGTCAAATGTCCCCTCATCTGATGACCCGCATCCAAAAAACGGAATCAGCATCGCAATGAGGAATACGCTCAGGAGCAAAAGTTTCCCTCTGTTTTTCATATTCATTCCTTTCTTTTATACTCATACTGTATTTAAACTGTATTTATGTGCATGTTGTTTGCGAAATTATATCATTCTTTGCCTGCATACTCAAGTTGCCTGCATGCTCAAGCAGCAAAAGCGCAATGGATGCGCCGTCTACCGTAACAGAATCTGATATACGGAAAGTCCTACGCAGACCAGCGCAAACAGAATAAGCGGCACCATACCGTCATAGAATGCAGTCATCGGTTCCAGCTCGTAGTATTTCAGATAGCAGATCATGCCGGAGGCCGCAGCAACCAGAACGATCGCAACAATTACCGCGAAGGCTTTTCCCCCGAACAGCCCCCCGCTCCAAAGCGCGCTGCACGCGCACACCTCCATGCACGCCCAGAATACGATGAGCATCAATTCCGTAGTCACCTGGCGGTGCATGAGCAGATTGGTCAGGAGCAAAAGCACAATGTACACTCCGGCAGCAGCCGCGATGATTCCCATGTAATGGGGTCCGTGGGTCCCCGCAGCCTGCGCGTTCTGCCCTGCCAGACTGCAGCCCTGGATGATCTTGGCCAGTCCAGCAACGCCCAGAACCGCCGTCGCCAGAAACAGGAATCCCTTGATGGTCATAGGCGCGCTAAACCCCGGTCTGAAAGCTACGCTCCACCAGACCAGATATACGACGCAGCATCCTGCGAACAACAGATTTCCCGTGAGTATCTTCTCCATATCCTAATTCTCCGGCTGCACTTCCTGCGCCGGCTCCGGCAACTGCACCTCCTGCGCCGGCTCCGGCGGGTTCTCCGCCAGCCAGTTCGCACCCGTCATGTAATCAATCTCCACTCCCGGCTGCACATTGTAGCAAAAAACATTGAAAGACAGGCCCTCGCCTGCGTCCTCCACAGATTCCGCCTCAAGGTGCACGCCCCTGGATAACAGTTCTTCCCCCTGGAACACCGGCGTCACCCGGTACAGCACGTGGTTCCCGCTGCGTCTCACATACCGGGCCACCTGATTCTCATAGGGCAGCATGCCCTCCACGTTCATGTATCTGGTCCCGGTGATCAGATTGCGCTCCTCTGCGTTCTGCCCGGTGAGCTGCCATCCGATCATATGGCACCTGTTGTAGAGGAACCCGCCGTTGTCTATGAAATCGTACTTGCCGCCTTTCCATCCGCTCGGCTTTACCGTATCGATTTCCTCGCGCTCGCCCTCCGGCATGTGCTCCCTGTCCACACAGGCCTCCGCAGTCCCGCAGCGGCCGAGGCTGTCAAGTTCGCTGAACTTCTCATAGAATTCCGGTTTCAGGTCCTCCGGTGCAAAACCAGGCTCCCCGCCGCTTACGACCACTGACGGTTCGCCGCTGTACTCCGGCAGATTCCCGATATCGTAGATCTGTTCAATCTGCGTCTGGTCGAGCTGCGCCTGATCCGTCTGATCCTGCTGATACAGATTCCAGGCGTACCAGCAAGCCGCGCAGAGCACGATTATTATGATGAATTTGAAGAATCTCTTCATAATATTATTTCTTGTCGATAAATACTCTCTTGATGATCACGAGCACATCCGACATGCTGATTTTGCCTTTGTTCTGCAAGATGCGGACGATTTCATCAACATTGCCCGCGATGGTTTTGCCGACTGTCGTCTCCATCAGGTTTTTGACCCATTCGGTATCCGTGATGGATTTGTTCCCCAGATATATCTGCTCAAAGACGATCTGTGAGCCTTCGCCGATGGCCGCCACGATGCTGCCGGCGACGATGGCGTTCAGGATGTCCGCCGCGATGTTCACCGCAGGAATCGCCTTGAGCCCGCTCAGTATTGTCTTGGCCACGAGCCCTGCGGTGCCCATTTCGACCAGCATTCTGATCAGGTTGTCCGAGTCGGTGCCGCCTTCGATACCGTATACCTTGGCGATGCTGCGTATCTCTGCCGCTTCAAGGGGCGCCAGTAGCGCGCCGTCCGGGAACGGAATCGGAACCGCACCGATCGTCGCCGCGCTTCCCGTACTCGCGAGGACGATGGACTGAGCCCACATGCGTTTGCGTTTGAGCTTGAAATTCTCGATAGCCTTCTGCTTGGCCTCGCTCCCCTCCGGAATGACGCGCATGGTGTAATCGATCAGATACTCCAGGCCCGACTGCGGGATCATGTAGTCTTCGCTTATGACGAAGGGCATCGCAACGACGGGGATGACCCGCTTCAGGTTGATGGACTTGGCATGCTTGGCGAAGATCCCGTCAATCTTGTCCATATTCCCGATCTGTTCCGTCTCGGAATAGGACTTGGTGATGACGACGATCACGGGCACGTTCTTCCAGGGCCGGATTGCCTTTGCGAGGCTCCTGATATGCTCATCAAAAAGTCTGGGGGCAGTCCCGTCAACGCAAAACCACACCACGTCGATGGATTTCGCGCTGTCGCCCTTCTGAATGCCGTCCTTCGTCCACTCCTGGATCTTCTTGATCGCGACCTGCTTCTTCTGCTCCCTCGGCTCGAAGCCGACCGTATCCACCAGCGTGATTCCCAGTTCCTCGCTGTAGTACTCCCGTACCTCAGCGGTCTTCTCTGTGATCAGGCTCTCGCTGCCGAGGACCGCGTTGATTAAAGTTGTCTTGCCGACGCCCGACGCGCCGAGCAAAATGATATTCGCATTGCTCATGATCATTTCCCTACTCGCCGGAAAAGTCCGGCTGTGCCCTTACTGATTCAAATCCGGCTGTCCTTTTAGATGAACTGCACGCTCACGCCGGCCGGATCTTTAACGAAGAAAAACTGTACGCCCGGCATCGGTGAAATCATCGGCGTGACTTCACAGCCCGCAGCGATTAGCTCTTCCCGCTTTGCCGCAACGTCATCCGCCTGGAATCCGATGGACAGATTCGGGTTTCCCGACTGCTCCGCTTCAGGATTCCGAATCACTTCCACACAGGTGTCTCCCTCCGCATTCGCCAGGAACACCAGATCTTTCTTCGGCCGCATATCCCGCTGCAAAGTCAGTCCGGCCACTTTTTCATAAAACTCGATTTCCTCTTCGAAACGAGCCGTCTGTATTGTGATGTGAAGCAATTTTGACATTGTTCAGTACCTCCTCCGCCGGAGTCCCGGCGTCATCCCTTACGGCAAAATCCAGAAGCCGCCGCTTTTACCGAGTTTGGCTGCTTTTTTGATCTTGGATCTCGCGGCGGACTTGCCTGGCTTCGCTGCGCCAACCTTTGCCGCGCCAGCCTTCGCTGCCTTTGTCTTTTTCGACTGACGTTTTATTTCTTTTTCAACTGCCATCTCCTACCTCCTAATCCAGAAGATCCACTCCGTCGCCCATGACGGCGATGTCGACTGCCTTTGCGTCATCGAGATGGAAAGCCATCATCTTATTGCCGGTCTGTTCATTATAGATGTCTCTGAGATGAGGCATTGCATCGAGCATGGCTTCTGCGTACTTCGGATCATCTTCGAACACCGCCCTGCCGGTGTAGCGCATCCAGTGGCCGTCCGGCTTACATGCAACGATTTCAACCTTTGGATTGGCTGCCATCTGTCTATATACAGCTTTGAAGTCGCCCACTCCAAAGATCACTTTGCCGTCCATCTCCAAATGCGCGCCCAGCGGTCTCACCTTCGGCTGGTCGCCGTCTACAGTGGCAAGGAAAAATACACCTGTCTCCGACAGGTAATCGTTAACTTTACTCATAGTTCTCCTCCTTTAATGTCTTCTGCGGGCAGGGTCCGACTTAAAGCACCCTATTACGATCAGTCCGACCAGGGTCAGCAGATCGAGCAGCAGCCAGGTCAATGGTCTTCCCGCATCACGCAGGCGCTTGATCTGTAATATAATCCAGCACACCCAAATAGCTGCTGAAGTGATTCCTGCTCCGGCATCGCCGACCAGTTTTTGCATGATCGCACCTACAATTGCGCCTGCCGCCCATACGATCAGCACTCTGATCCAGTACTCTTTTCTTGTGAGCGGCTGGGAGAGATAGCCCTGCTTCTCCGGTTCGCTGAATGGGTCCGGATCAGGGTTCTCCGGCGCCAGTACTTTGTCCAATCTCTTGTCCGGATCGTCCGGGTGTTCCATGTTGCCTCCACATCTCGGGCAAATCAGGATTTCCTCACCCTCATATCCGCAATCTACACACTTTTTCATTTGTGCAACCTCCTGTTTTGATGCATTGATTATATCATAGTCTGATTGCCGCAGCGCTGAAATCTGCTTCTGGGGTACGATTCTGTCAATTCGTGGGGTACTGTTCCCCACGGTTATTCGGAATAGTACCCCATAAATCTCTGTGTAGGTCGATGTTTATGGGGTATGTTTTTAAAAAAGCATGGGGTACGATGCCCCATAAATAATAGGAATCGTACCCCAGATTGTATACTTCAGAAACACCGAGCGGGCTTTATTTCGCCTGATCCATCAGGTGGGTAAAGAAGATCAGGAAACTGTCGTCGCCTTCTTCAACGCTCCACTCCGGATGCCACTGAACACCGATCACATATGTGCAGTCTTCTCTTTCGATGCCCTCAACCGTTCCATCCGGCGCAGTTGCGGAAACCTTCAAATTGTCACCAACTTCTTTGATGCCCTGGTGGTGCCATGAGTTGACCTTCAGGGTATCCTTTCCGACGATGTCATAGAGGATCGTACCCTCTTCAATCGCAACATCGTGATATGTGAAGTCAATCTCTTCCGGATCCCTGTGAACAATGTCGGAATCCTTGAACTCCTCTGCTGTCGGGAGATCCTGATAGAGCGATCCGCCGCTCAGCACATTCAGCAGCTGAAGACCTCTGCACGTGCAAAGCACCGGCATGTCCTCGTCAATCGCTTCCTGCAGCATAGCCATATCAGAAACGTCACGTTCCTTGTTGACTTCCTCCAGATTCGGGTCCTCCTCCTCGTCGTAGTACGCCGGGTCTATATCTTCACCGCCTGTCATAACGAGTACATCGACCTTTTCCAGCTCTGCCTTTGCACCTTCCTGATCCTTCACGAGATCCAGAAGCACCGGCTCGCCGCCGGCCTTTTCAACTGTGTTGATGTACGCCATCAGGTCCTCGCCATGCTCGTCCTGGTTGATGTCTTCCTGCCATGAAATGCCCACTTTGACCTTCTGGGCCGCATCATCTGCGCCGCCTTCGTCATCGCTGCTGCCGGATCCTCCGCACGCTGTGAACGTGAGAGCCATTGCGATCGCCAGCACGACCGACGCCAAAAAGAGTAAATACTTTTTCATCACTGTACCTCCTTTTTTATTGCTGTTTCATACTGATATGATACCACATTCCGGCATATCCCCGCATCTACTGTTACGGCTGTCTCTCTATAACTTCCGCAGCAGCGCTTTCAGGAAGCTGTAGAAGTGTTCGACCGACGTGACGCTGACGCGTTCCTCCGGCGAATGGAAATACTGGCAGTTCGGGCCAATGGAGATGAGGTCCAGTCCCGGAATCTTCTCCGCGAAGAACCCGCACTCCAGTCCGGCGTGCAGGGCCAGCTGCCGCATTTCGCCGCCGAACATTTCCGTGTATGTGCTGACAGCCAGGTCGCGCAGTTTTGAATCTGCCTCGAACTCCCATGGCACGTAGCCGTTGAAGTATTCCACGGACGCGCCAAGCAGCGCCGCCAGCGTATCGATTGTTCCGGTAATGTCCTGAACCGTAGACTGATAGGCGCCGCGCACTTCCGAAACGAGCGTCAGCACGTCGCCCTCCGTCGAAATGATTCCAATGTTGTCTGAACTCTCCACGAGTCCCTCGAAGCTGCCGTTCATCTGGGCGATGCCGTTCGGGTAGAGGCGCACAGCCGCCGAAATCATCTGCATCGCGTCGGCGGTCAGCGGCAGAAGCACTGCGCCGTCGGCAGCAGCGGCAGTCCCGGCAACATTCGCGGACCCACCGCCATCAACCGGCTCAGCCGTAATGTCCAGATCCGGCGCCGCGCCGCTGTATTCCTTGCGGAACGTCTGCTTCACGTCTGCGAGAATGGCTTCCAGAGTTTCCCCATCAGGCGCCAGCACAACGGCCTCCGCTTCACGCGGAATCGCCAGCCGGTTCGTGCCGCCGGAAATCGATACGACCCTCAGCTCCGGCGTTTCCAGCAAGCGCAAAAGCAGGCTGATGGCGTTGCCTCTGCCCCTGTGAATATCCTCACCCGAGTGCCCTCCTTTGAGGCCAAAGAGCCTGATCCGGTACCCAGACCATCCGGAAGGCGCTGCGCTCTCACGGATTAGCGGCAGCGTGAATTTTGCGCCTGTCCCACCACAGCTTCCCACGATCAGTTCCGCCTCGTCAGCGTGATCCAGATTGATCATACGCCTGGATTTGATTGCGCTCACGTCAATGCTTTCCGCGCCGGCAAAGGTCGTCTCCTCCTGCACGGTGAACACCACCTCCAGCGACGGGTGCGGCAGCGTGTCATCCGCCAGAACCGCCATCGCCGCCGAAACGCCGATTCCATCGTCCGCGCCCAGCGTGGTTCCGTTGGCGGATACGATCCAGTCTCCGTCCAGTTTCAGCTCAATGGGATCCTTCGCAAAATCATGATCGCTGTCGCTGTTCTTCTCACAGACCATATCTATGTGGGCCTGCATCAGAACCGGCTCATGATCCTCATATCCGGCCGACGCCGGTTTCGTAATAATCAGGTCCCAGATGTCATCCTGTACAACAGGAAGTCCGAGCGATTCCGCCCAGCTTTTGATCCAGTTACTGACTTCCTTTTCATTGCCCGACTCCCGCGGAATCCGGGACAGCTCCCTGAATATCTTCAGCACATCTGTATCCATCTTCATATCCATATGTCTCCTGTCAAATCACCAATGCCAATTTCTTCTCAATACTTTATATGTATATTGTAATACCAACCCCTGACTTCCGGTCAAGGGGTAATCGTTCCGGACTATTCTGTGGTACAATAAGTGCACTATGAATACACCACAGCAAAAGCAATACAAAGCGGCCGTCTTTGACATGGACGGCACCATACTGGATACTCTTGAGGATTTGAAAGACGCGCTGAATGTTTCCCTGTCTGAATTCGGTTACAAGGGGGATTTCACGGCGCAGGAGACCCGCAGATTCTTTGGGAGCGGAGCGCGGGCAGCCGTCGCGCGAGCGCTGGCCGCATGTCATGGGATTCCTGAAGAGATTCTCACGCGAATCGGGACAGCCGACGAAACTGCTTTTGGAATACCGGAAGAAACAGTCGCCGAAGTGCTCGCCTTTTACAAGCCATGGTACGCGTCCCACTGCGACATCCGGACGGGTCCATACCCCGGCATCAATGATCTTATAAAGTCGCTTTCTTCCGCCGGGATCCTGACCGCCGTCGTGTCCAACAAGCCGGATCCGGCGGTGCAGTCGCTCTGCCGGGATTACTTCCCGGGTCTCTTCGACTGCGCTGCGGGTGAAAAGGACGGCGTCCCCAGAAAACCCGCCCCTGATATGGTTCTGAACGCTTTGAAAGCGATGGGTGTGAGCGCCGATGAGTCTGTTTATATCGGCGATTCCGAAGTGGATATCCAGACCGCACGAAACGCAGGCCTTGATTGTATCTGTGTAGACTGGGGCTTCCGCACGCGCGATCAGCTCGTGCAAAGCGGCGCCGGTACGATCGTCTCTGCCTGCGATGAGATTCTAAACTATTTCAATGCACCGCGCCTGGCGTGTACCCCGGCGAAGGGTTAGCAATTTGTAACCTTTTTCAGGCAAAAGAACAGCTCCGGAGACGCATCTCCGGAGCTGTTCTTCCAAGTCACAGTTTCCAACTGACGGCGAGTTTTCTGGAGTCTACGAATCGGCGGTAGATTCCGTCTTCCTCCATCAGACGGTCATGGGTGCCGCGTTGCACGATCCTGCCTTTGTCAACGACGAGGATCTGGTCGGCGTGACGCACGGTCTTCAGGCGATGCGCGATCATGATGATCGTCTTTTCTCTGGTCAGCGCCTCAATCGCTTCGACCAATTCCTGTTCGCTTTCCGGATCGACATTGGCAGTCGCTTCATCCAATACGATAATCGGCGCATCCTTCATAATAGCTCTGGCGATGCTGATGCGCTGCAGTACGCTCGCTGTCACCGGTCATCATCACGATGTTCCTGAATCCGGCCTTATGAAGCCTGACGATTACATCCGGTGCGTTTTCACGCAGGGGATCTGCAATGCAAAGCACTGCTGCCAGCTCTCCGTCCAGAGCCATATACAGCAGAGAATACTCATCCGGAAGTGCTGCAAACGCAGCCTTGTCTTCCTCTGCAATGACCGCACCTTCATCTTCAAAGATGAAATGGTAGCTGCCGATGGATGCTTCCTGCCCGTCGATCATGCTGGTGATTCCGTGGGCCACCACATATTCGACCGTCGTGTGCCGTTCTTCATGGTGCAGCTCGCGCCGCCGTGCTTCCTCTACCACCGCGTTGGCTATGGAATGCGGATAGTGTTCCTCCAGACACGCTGCCAGACGGAGCATTTCAGTTTCATCGTTTCCACCGAACGGGATTACTTCGACGACCTTCGGATCAGCGTAGGTCAGGGTCCCGGTCTTATCAAAAACGATTGTGTCCGCTTCCGCAACTGCTTCCAGGAACTTCCCTCCTTTGACGGAGATACTGTGCCG
>CACYBO010000174.1 GCA_902772685.1 uncultured Eubacteriales bacterium
CGTACAGAGCTTCCACTTCCTTCTGAGCCTGGCTCTTCTGTTTGAATTCCAATCTGCTCATACTTAAATTACCTCATTTCAAAAGCATAAAAATAGATTGTTAACGCTTTAACTGGCTGAACAATGTAAATATACATATTAGAAACCTCCTTTTCAAGCATTATTTCTACCTGTAAACGGTTACAAAAAATAAATCCGCAAGATAGTTATATAATGGTTTTCAGGACACGGAAACATGCAAAGAAAAAGCTTTGAAAATAACTATTTTGCGTTAGCAGAAGGAAACCGATTTTCGTACATGATAATACAAAGAAATACTGTTATAATAGACGCAGTCAAATGGATGGGAGGAATTAAAATGAAAATTACGGTTTTAAACGGAAGCCCAAGAAAGGAAAACACATCTGCCATGGTCGACGCTTTTGTAGAAGGCGCGAAAGAGGCAGGTCATGAAGTGGAAGTGCTCCACGTAGGAAAGATGAAGATCGCCGGATGCCTTGGCTGTGAATACTGCCACACCAAGGGCGAGGGTCAGTGCATCCAGAAGGATGACTGGGAGAAGGTGCTCCCTGCATACAAAGACTGCGACATGGTCATCTTCGCATCACCGATCTATTACTTCACACTGACGGCGCAGATGCAGGCTGCGATCCAGAGAATCTACTGCATCGGCCAGCCGCCAAAGGCAACAAAGGCAGCAATGCTGCTCAGCTCTGCATCACCGGGCGTTTATGATGGACCGATTGGGCAGTTCAAGGGATATCTGGCATTCACAGGACTCGAGGACGCCGGCGTGATTACCGCTGTAGGTGATGAGAACAAGACCGAAGCCAAACTGGCAGAGATCCGTGAATTCGCAAAGAACCTGTAAAGGAGACAGTAATAGCCGATAATTAACGGTTCTGGAAGATGTTATGTTTTATTTAATCATATTGGCTGTCAGCCTGCTGCTCTGCGCAGTGGGCTTTTACAGATACATCTACTTTTTTTCTGTTGGATATGGATTCGCTGTGGCAGGAATCGGCATTACGCTTCTGATACTGTTTCACAGTTATCTCACACCCGCGTCCTGCATTGCATGTATTCTGTTCATCATATACGGGATCCGTTTAGGCGGATACCTTGTGATGCGTGAAATAAAAAGCGCAGCTTATAACAAGATACTCAGTCCCGAGAACCAACGGAGCAAAACCATGCCGATCGGGGTAAAGCTTGCGATTTGGGTTTCTTGCGGGATTCTGTATTTCCTGCAGACGAGTCCTGTCATATTCCGTTTGAGTAATACAGCCGCAGGTGTCTTCGGCGCCGGAGGAACTTCTGCAGATGGAGTCCTCGCGTGGATCGGTCTGATCCTGATGGCTTCGGGCATTTTGCTGGAGATTTTAGCGGACATACAGAAGACAGCGGCGAAGAAAGAGAATCCGTATCGTTTTGTTGATACGGGCCTATACCGTCTCGTCAGATGTCCGAATTATCTGGGTGAACTTTTGCTTTGGACGGGAGTGCTGCTCGTCGGAATGTTGTATCTCAGAGGCGCATTTCAATGGGCCATCGCGATTCTTGGATTCCTTGGAATCATATACGTTATGTTCAGCGGCGCACGCCGGCTCGAACTGCGGCAGGAACGCAATTATGGAAGCGATCCAGGATACCGTGAATATGTGCGGAACGTACCGATTATGATTCCGTTTGTTCCGTTGTATAGCGTGAAAAACTGGAAGCTGTTTGTCGCATAGGGGATGAATAAGATGATTATTACTAACGCTAGAGTTTACACACAGGATAAGAACAGGCCGTGGGCGGAAGCTTTTGCGGTAGAAGACGGGAAGTTCGCCTGCGTTGGTACGAATGAAGAAGTTGCGAAGTGGGCGGAAGAGAACAGTTCGGGAGATCCGGGGCAGGAGAAGGTGACAGATCTTAACGGCAGATTCGTCATGCCGGGAATTATAGACTCCCATGCGCATATTGCAATGAGCGTATTTCTCGGTGGTGACGATGATGAAGGTTCCATGCCTATGTACGACTGCAAAAGCAAAGCGGAGGTGCTGGAAAAACTGAAGGCGCATGTGAAGAAGCATCCTTTCAGATTATTCTACGCCATGTTCTACGGCAAAGTGGAGATCATGGCAGGGGATCCGATCACCCGTGACGATCTGGATAAAATCGTCAGACTCAGGCCCGTCATACTGATGGAGGAGGAATGCCACAGCGCGATTCTGAACTCTGCGGCGCTTCGGTATTTCGGTGTCAGCGAGGACAGTCAGGACATTGCTCCGGGATTGAGCAGATACGACAGGGATGAAGATGGCAGGCTGACAGGCATGATTACCGAGATGACTCTGGTGCCGATTCTCACCATTGACACACCATCCGAAAGACAGCTTCGCCTGGGTATCATCAAGCTGATCAGCCATCTGATATCGCGTGGAGTCACAACGATTTTCGATGCTGGGAACATGACAGAGGAGGACCTGATTTTCAGGACATTCAAGGAAATGGATGAGGAGGGGAAGATTCCCGTCAGAATGTTCATGAGCCACATGCTCTGGCATCCCGATATGGTAGATGGGGCGATAGAACGCCTCAAACAATACAAGGCAGAGTACGAGACGGACAACATCCGTTTCGATACGATGAAGATGATGTTTGACGGAACACAGCGGATACATACGGCGGCTATGGTGGAACCTTATGCAGATACGGGAACCTGCGGCGGGACGCTGATTTCAGAAGAAAAACTTCTGGAGTTTATGCGCGGGCTCAATCACGAAGGAATCGATTTTCATCTGCACACAGTTGGCGAGGCAGCAATGCGAAAGGTGATGAACTGCGTTGAAAGCCTGCGTAAGGAAGGGCAAACAGGTGAGGGCGAAGAATTCCGAATCACGGTCACCTGTGCCCATGACGAAGTGCTGCGGCCCGAAGACATCAACAGATTCAGAGAGCTCGGTATTGTGGCCAATTTCACTCCGAGCTGGAACGGAGGAAACTGCGGATCGGAGCCGGAGAATATGCAGAAACTTCTGGGACCGGAGAGAGGACTCAGAACGCTGCAGAGCAGAACGGTCTTTGACACGGGGGCAGTTGTATCATTCAGTTCCGATGAGGTCGAGCTGCATAGGATGGACCACTGGAGTCCTTTCTGGGGCATGGAAGTCGGCATGACCAGACAGGATCCGGACATGAGCGCTGACGGGCAGAAAAATGGAAAAACAGCGCCGGTCTACCCACCGGAAGGCGAGAGACTGACGCTGGAGCAGCTCATAGAAGGATATACGTTAAACGGTGCGAGACAACTGGGAATCGACAACCGGGTTGGATCTATTGAAGCAGGAAAAGACGCGGATTATCTGGTGCTCAGCGAGAATCTCTTTGAGATAGATCCGTATCATCTGCATGAAGTGGTACCGGAACGCGTCTACATCAAAGGTAAACTCCAGAGCATTAGATAGATTGTCCTATCTGATTTGACCGTTTCCTCTGATGATATATTTGAACGTGCAGATTTCTTCTAGTCCAAGTGGTCCGCGCGCGTGAAGTTTCTGCGTCGAGATGCCCATCTCACATCCCTGACCGAATTCACCGCCGTCGGTAAAACGTGTGGAAGCGTTCACGTAGACAGCCGCAGAGTCGACCAGTGAGGTGAACAGCTGAGCAGCGGCTTCATCTTCTGTGATGATGCAGTCCGAGTGACCGGTGGAATGTGCGTCAATGTGCGCGATAGCTTCCTCGACGCTGTCGACGATTTTGACACCCATAATGTAATTCAGGAATTCCGTATCAAAGTCTGCAGGACCGGCTGGCGTCCCGTCGATGATGCTGCCGGCTCTTTCATCGAGGCGCAGCTCGACAGGAGTCTGACCGGCTTCCTCACGCTGTGAAACGAGGCGGGCGCGATACTTTGGAAGAAATTCTTCTGCGATATCCCTATGTACGATGCACACCTCAGCCGCGTTGCAGACGGAGGGACGGCTCGTCTTCGCGTTCTCAAGAATGTTGAGTGCGATTTCCTGATCAGCGTCTTTGTCGACGTAGATATGGCAGATTCCTGTTCCGGTTTCGAGAACAGGAACTTTGGCATTGTCAACGCATGAGCTTATAAGACCTTTGCCGCCGCGCGGGATAAGCAGATCGATGATCCCACGGGCTTCCATAATTTCTGATGCCGACTGACGTGTTGTATCCTCAATGAGTTCGATCGAGTTTTCCGGAAGTCCCGCTTTCGCAAGACCGCTCTTCAAAGCCTTTACGATTTCAGCTGCAGAACGATGCGCTTCCTTACCGCATCTGAGGACGCAGGCAGAACCGGCCTTGATTGCAAGTGCAGCCGCGTCTGAAGTAACGTTCGGTCTGCTTTCATATATGATAGCTATGACGCCCATCGGAACGAGAACTTTGCTGATCTGAATTCCGTTAGGACGTTCATGGGATGTCAGAACTTTGCCAACCGGATCGGGAAGATCCGCAACCTGCCTGATGCCGTCGGCCATGCCGCGGATCCGTTCCTCGCTGAGAGCGAGTCTGTCGAGCATGACATCTGAGATGATTCCCCGCTGCGACTCCATATCCTCCGCATTGGCCGCAAGGATGGATGCCGTGTTCTCTTCGAGTGCGTCTGCCATGAGCAGGAGCGCTTTGTTCTTCGTTTCAGTGCTGGCTGATGCCAGAGCTGTACGCGCGCTGCGCGCGCTTCTCATCAGTTCCTGAGTGTTCATTTACCTGACCTCTTCGTATTTTATCTGGATGCACGGAACAGTGTTCCGGCCCGTTTGCCTTCGACGATATCATATAACTTTTCCGGATTGTTTCCGTTTATGATGACCATATCACAGCCTGATTCGGTAACCATCTGAGCGGCGCCGATCTTGGTAGCCATGCCGCCTGTCCCCAGATCTGAACCGGAGTCCCCGGCAAATGATTCGATTTCTCCGGTGATTTCCTCAACGATTTCAATCAGTCTCGCCGAAGAGTCTTTGTTTGGATCGGCGGTGAAGAGTCCGTCTATATCCGACATGAGAACGAGAACATCCGCGCCGATTGCCTTTGCAACGATAGCGCCTAGAGTATCATTGTCTCCGACGCTGTTGATCTCCGTTGTTGCGACGGTGTCGTTTTCGTTTACAACAGGGAGAGCTCCGAACTCGAGAAGGGTCTTCATCGTGTTTTCGAAATTCTGTCTGCGTTCAGGATCATCGATGTCCTCACTTGTGATGAGAATCTGTCCGACGGTGTGACTGTACCGCAAAAACAGAGTGTCGTATGTGTGCATGAGTTCGCACTGTCCGACAGCGGCAGCAGCCTGTTTGGCAGGCACATCCATGTGGCTGCGGTCCATGTTGAGCTTGCCGATTCCCATACCGATGGCGCCGGATGAAACCAGGATGATCTCGTGACCGGCGTTCTTAAGATCGGCGAGCACCTTGACCAGTTCTTCAACATTTCTGATGTTTAGTCTGCCGCCGGGATGGGCCAGCGTAGACGTTCCTATTTTTACTACGATTCGCATTTTAATATCCTCGTTTATCGATTGGTTTGCAGGTCTGTTCCAATTTTAGCATAAAACAGAATGGATACAACACTTTCACGTGTGAATGAATTGTTTTGACGTGTATTTTTAGTACATAAAAACAACAAAAGACATGAGCAAAACCTATTGACTATGATAAAGCAATAGAGTATTGTAATGTCAACAGGAGGGAGGCGAGAAGTCAACCACCTGAAATATACAGAACCTTGACAACTTAACAAGCGGCAGAGGATGCAGGATTCAGCGAGCGGAACTAGCAAAGAATAGAAGAATTAGCGAAACCCGCAAAAAGATTCAGAAACCAGCATAGAATCGAAGAATTGGCGGAGCGCCGAACGAAGGGTACGATCTCGAGAGCGGAACCAGCATAGAATCGAAGAATTGGCGAAGCGCAGATGTGAAAAGTCTCAAGTACCGAACCAGCGTAGAATTGAAGAACTGGCGAAGCGCAGTTGCAAGAGTTTCATGTACGGAACTAACGTAGAATTGAAGAATTAGCGAAGCGCAGTTGCAGGATCTCAAGTACGGAACTAGCGAAGAATCGTAGAATTAGCGACGCACAGATGCAAGAGTCCAAAGTACGGCACTAACGTAGAATCGTAGAATTAGCGACGCACGAATGCAGGAGTCTAAACATACGGAACTAACGAAGAATCGTAGAATTAGCGAAGTTCATCCGGGAATTGTACAGTAGGTCGGAGCACGAATCCGTAGTAGAATCCAGAGGGAGTATCGGAAGCCCAGATGCACGAAATAGGCCGCGGAAAGGAAAAGGTAACAGAAATGAGGGTGTTACAAGTTGATAAGTAATGGGTTGCGTAGTACGATAAGTAAGACGCAACCCATTATTTTTATTCTAAAGAGGAGAGACAAATGGATTTAGACAGAATGGGAGAAATCCTTGACGAACTGGCCGAAGAGCTTCCCGAGGAGTTTTACAAAGACTTGAACGCGGGAATCATTCTGACGCCGGAGATAAAAAAGAGTCCTTACGGCGATGATCTTACGATTATGGGCGAATATGTCAGATCGAATCTGGGCCGCGGCATCAATATTTATGGGGGTTCAATCAACAGTGTGTACGGATGGATGTCTGAAGACAGAATGACGGAACAATTGAGGGAAGTTCTCCGTCATGAATTCACCCATCATATTGAATCTCTGGCAGGGGAGAGAGGATTGGAAATCAAAGACGAAGAACAGATCCGCCGGTATCTGGACAGCAAGTCCGGAAAAAGGCGCAGTAATAAAAAGAAGTGAAAAAAACCGCAGTTCTGCAATCTGCAGCACTGCGGTTCTTTTTTTATTGTTTGATTATTTGATTTCGTGGATCCAGCCTTCCGGACCTTCGACGGTGCCCATCTGGATTCCGGTCAGTGTATCGTAGAGTTTTTTGAGAACAGGACCCATTTCGTCCATGCCGCTGGCAAAACAGATTTCCCTGCCGTGGTCGTTGATCTTGCCTACCGGCGCGATGACAGCTGCTGTTCCGCAGAGTCCGCATTCCACGAATTCAGGAACCTCTTCAAACGGTACCTCTCTCTGCTCGATGTCCATACCGAGGATATCCTTGGCGACGATCATCAGGCTTCTTCTCGTTATTGACGGAAGAATGGAGTCTGATTTTGATTTCGGTGTAACGATCTTACCGTCCTTAGTGACAAAGAGGAAGTTCGCTCCGCCGGTTTCCTCAACGCAGGTTCTGGTCGCTGCGTCCAGAAACATATTCTCTGAAAAACCTTCTGCGTGGGCTACTTCGTGTGCATGGAAACTCATAGCGTAGTTCAGACCTGCCTTGATGTTTCCGCTTCCATGAGGAGCCGCTCTGTCAAAGTCTGAAACCTTGAGGACGATCGGCTTGATGCCATCCTTGAAGTAAGGACCTACCGGCATGCAGATCATACGGAATTCAAACTCTTCCGCAGGAGCTACACCAATCATTGGACCGCTTCCATAGAGGAACGGACGCACATACATTGTCGCACCGCTGCCGAACGGCGGAACCCATTCCTTGTTGGAGCTGACCAGCATATCCAGTGCTTTCATGAACATTTCTTCAGGGACTGGCGGCATTGCAATTCTCTTGGCGGAATCAATCATTCTCTGCGCATTCAGTTCAGGACGGAATGTAACGATTCTGCCGTCCGCAGTAGTGTAGGCTTTCAGTCCCTCGAAAACAGTCTGCGCGTACTGGAGAACGCAGGCGCACTCCGAGATGTGGACCGTGTGGTCAGTTGTGAGTTCAAGCTCGCCCCACTTGCCGTCCTTGTACATGGCAGTAACGCTGTAGTCGGTTGGCTGATAAACGAAGCTAAGGCTGCCCCAATCAATGTTCTTAGTCATATAGTTGTCTCCTTTCAGATAATTGATTCAATATTATGGTAACCATTCTACCACAAAGATTGCTTTATCGCATTACAAAGTGTGTGTTTATTTCTGCCTTTCGCGAACTTTTTGGTCCAGCCATGCGGCCCATTCGGCGACGCCATCCCCTGTCGCGCCGGACAGGAAGAAGACCGGAGCATCAGGATTGCATCCGTCCAGATTCCTGAGAAACCGTCCGGAATCGAAATCAAATGCTTCTATAGCGTCGGTCTTCGTGACGAGGACGACATCCGCCTCTTTGAACATAAGAGGATATTTCAGAGGCTTGTCGTCTCCTTCAGGAACGGATAGAATTACAACTTTCATGTGTGCGCCGGTGTCGAATTCCGCCGGGCAGACAAGATTGCCGACGTTTTCAAGAAAGACGAGATCCAAATCCCGGTATCCGATTTCACGGAGTCCCTGGCGGGACATCTCCGCGTCCAGATGGCACATGCCGCCCGTATGAAGCTGTATCGAAGGAGCACTTGTTTCATCTGCAATTGTGTGCGCGTCTACGTCACTGTCGATATCAGCCTCCATCACACCGACTCTGAGGGGATGCTCACCGCCGGGTGGATTTTGCAGCAGCCGGATGGTGCTGACCAGTGTCGTCGTCTTGCCGGAACCCGGGGAAGACATCACATTCACATAGAATGTTTCCGCATCATTCAGCTGCTCGCGGAGCAGATCCGCATCTTTGTTGTTGTCTTCCAGTATTGTTTTTTTCAATTCAATTGTCTTGATGTCCATAATGAATCACTTTCATTTCAGTTATTAAAGCAGGAGTGTTTTATCTTCGCCCATACCCATACAGCCCGTCAGATCGTATCTGGTTCCGGCTTCATCGAGGATAAAGCCCTCGAGCTCACCGAACGTAATGTAGTAGTCAATGTTGACAACGCCGGCGTGCACCACCATCGGATTCAGACTGTAGACTTTGAACTTCAGGTCGACCATCCCGTATTCGTCCCGGACGATCCATTCTGCGTAGTTTTTGAACTCTGCAGTCTCGGGAGCACGTTGGAACGTTACAGGCGGAAGAACGCTTGAAGCGCCTTCCAGCCAGAGAATGTTCTCGTTGTACTTCTCCTGATCGATAGACTGATTGCGGGTCAGGTTGAATGCGAGGTATTTTTTCTCCCCATTGAACTCATATCTGCCCAGAGTCGTGACCCAGTCGTAATGGGCGCGGCGGGGGTAATAGCCCCGGTGGTCATCGACAACAGCGACGGTGTTTTCATCGCATTCCATCTTCTCTCCGTTGATGGTCAGGAATCCTTCCGCCTTAAAGAAGTCCTTCTGGGAATAGAGTGGCCGCGGTCTGGTTTCCGAGAAAGGGATGCTCGCGATGCTCGGATTCGACAGTCTGCTCAGGTGCAGATCGTAGAAGATCTCCCCTTCACCGGTATTCTCCTTCATCGCTGCGACGGCGGTTTTGTCGCTGCGCGGGTCGGTGATGAGACATTTTCCCTTGTGTGCGCCTGATAAATCGACGCGTCCTTCATTGAACGTGTTCTCGTATCTCACGAAGCTGACAGGAGTTTCGGCATATGCCACTGAACCGTTGATGAGATTTGGGGCGATGCCGGTTTTTGAACTTTTGAGGTTGGTGTCCCAGCAGTAGGTTTTGTGAGTGCGTTTATCGTAAAAGACGTTGAGGGTTTTGCCGAAGATCCCCATGTCACAGATGACTGCCAGAAGCACGCCGTGTTCAAAATGAACTTCCGTCGCTTCCCAGAGAGTCAGCTTAAGTCGATTGAAAACATTCGGCATGGATGTAGGACCCTTGAGCTTCAGAAAATCCATGCTTTTGAATTCGCTCTCGAAAGTGCCGAATTCGCAGGTTCCATCCGGTCTGCATATATTTTTCGGCGTCGGAACAGGCCGTCTCATATCACTGATAAACTTGCTGTATTCGCCCCGGATATAATTCCGGTCTGAAGAGTTGCTGATCATAACACACCTCCTTCGGACTGTTTCATTGGTTCTTTTGACATCATTATAGACGATGCCCGCCCTGAATCCAAGAATGCTTTGTCTTTTGCGTCCGCAAATACGTTGCAAAACCTCCGCGGCCGGTGGTAAACTCTCTGTATAGTAAGCGGACGAATCATCATAACGATAGGGAGAGATACAATGATTACACTGGAAAGAGCAAAGGAGATAAACGGTAAGATGGTCGCGGAAAAATCTCTGGTCATTCACGCGACAAATGTTATGGCGGCCATGGGCGCTATGGCAGAACACTTTGGTGAGGATAAGGAGTACTGGCAGGCGATCGGTTTTCTCCATGACTACGATTATGAGAAGTTCCCGGAAGAGCATCTCCAGCACACAGAGCAGGAACTTCTGGCGGAGGGCGTCGATGAAGAGGATGTACGCGCCATACTCTCGCACGGATACGGCATCTGCAACGATGTGAAGCCGGAGACGAATCTGGAGAAGAGCCTGTTCACAGTAGATGAGCTGACCGGAATCATCCAGGCATACGCCCGCATGCGCCCTGAGGGGATCCATAACTTCAAAATGAAGAGCCTTATGAAGAAATACAAGGACAAAAAATTCGCAGCAGGATGCGATCGTGAGACCATCGAGAAAGGCTGCGAAATGCTGGGCATGGAAGTCCGCGATGTGGCTGAGATCTGCGTGCGCGGAATGGAGGAATTCGCGGCTGAAATAGAGTTGGACGGACACCCTGAGGAATAAAGGACTGTCTGGTCCCTGTGCGGCGAGACAGAAAGGGGAAGATCATGCAGGATGTACTGATTGTAGTAGACATGCAGAATGATTTTATCGACGGCGCTTTAGGTACAGCTGAAGCGGTCGAAATAGTACCGAAGGTCAAAGAAAAAATAGAGCGTTTTACCGGCGCGGTGCTGTTCACAAGAGACACACACAGTCCGGAATACATGCAGACGCAGGAGGGGAAAAACCTTCCGGTGCCTCACTGCATCAAAGGAACTGATGGCTGGCAGATCCGGCCGGAACTTGATGCGTTGAGAAAGACGGATCCTATTGATAAGGAAACGTTCGGATCTGCGGAACTCGGAAGGATGCTCTCTCTGATGAATGAGGAGGAACCGATCGGAAGCATTACATTGATCGGACTGTGCACAGATATCTGCGTGATATCCAACGCCATGATAGCCAAGGCATTTCTGCCGGAGGTGCCGATCATCGTCGATGCTGAATGCTGCGCCGGCGTGACGCCGGATACGCATAGCAACGCACTGGCTGCAATGGAGTGCTGTCAGATTAAAATCGTCTGAAAAGGCTCTTCACAAAACATACAGATTGTTATATCATATACTGGCGCGCGCAAAGCGCGTCAGACTAGTTTTTGGAGAGTGGATGTTATGGAACAGAAAAAACCAAACGGATTCGCGCTGTTGCCGATTATTATCTTCCTGATCGTATACCTTGGCAGCGGCATTTATTATGAGTACATTAACCCTGTTGAAGGCGGTATGGGCTTCTATGTCACATCAGTCGTCGTCGCATTTATGATTGCGCTGGCGGTAGCGTTTGTGCAGAACAAAGAGCTCCCGTTCGATGAGAAAATCACGGCCTGTGCGAAGGGGATTGGTGATGACAACATTACGATCATGCTGTTCATCTTCCTTCTGGCAGGAGCGTTTTCAGGTGTTGCAAAAGCATCCGGCGGCGCAGACAGCACCGCGTACATGCTGCTGGATGTCATTCCTGCTAACTTCGCAGTACCCGGCTTGTTCATCATCGCCTGTATCATTTCGATGGCGATGGGAACCTCCTGCGGAACAATCACAGTTCTCGCGCCAATCGCAATGAGCGTGGCGGCAACGGCTCATCTCAGCCTGCCGCTGTGCATCGGAACGATCGTCGGAGGAGCCATGTTCGGTGACAACCTGTCGTTCATCAGCGACACTACGATTGCGGCGACCAAGACGCAGGGCATCGCCATGAAGGAGAAGTTCAAGGCGAACTTCCGCATTGCACTTCCTGCGGCTATTGCGACGCTGATCCTGCTCATCATCCTGTGCCTGAGGAGCAGCGGAGCACAGATTGAACACTTTGACTTCAACTTCCTGCAGGCACTGCCGTATTTCGCAGTACTGATCGCGGCTCTGTGCGGCATCAACGTATTCATCGTTCTGGGCTGCGGCGCAATCCTCAGCATGATCATGGGACTGATTACAGGATCACTGACCATGAGCACTGCGATGGGCGCCATGGGAGAAGGAACATCAGGAATGTTCGAGACGATGATCGTTACGATTCTGGTCGCTTCTATCGGAGCGCTCATGAGAGAATTCGGCGGATTCGAATATATTCTTCAGCTTATACGCCGTGGGTTCAAATCCCGCAGGGGAGGGGAGTTCGGTATCGGACTGCTCGTTTCGATCATGGACATTGCGACGGCGAACAACACAGTCGCTATCGTTATGGCGGGACCCCTTGCAAAGAACGTCAGCGAACACTTCGACGTTTCTCCGGCAAGGACGGCTTCCATCCTCGATATTTTCTCCTGCATCTGGCAGGGAATCATTCCGTATGGAGCGCAGCTGCTCATAGCAGCAGGCATCGCGGGAATCGGCAGCATCACCATCGTGCCGTTCCTCTTCTATCAGGGATTCCTGCTCATCAGCGTGATCATCTCGATCGTGTTCGGGATTGGCGTGAAGAGAGAAAAAGCGTAAGCAGAGCATACAGCAAAAACAAGAAAACTGCCGCGGCCATATCCGCGGCAGTTATTATTTTCCGTTTAATGATCTACCGTTCGAAAATCCGAAGGAGCTTCATCTTGTATTCACCCGCTTTGCCCGAATAAGGGTGCTCCCGCAGAGGCAGGTTGAAGCGCGTAGAACCTCTGAGAACAGTGCAGGGATGTGTGAACTCTCTGAAGCCCCACTTTCCGTGGTAAGCGCCCATACCGGAGTGACCGGTTCCGTTGAACGGCGCCCCTTTCACCATCATGTGCAGACATACCTCGTTGATGCATCCGCCGCCGAACTGCTGGGTCTCCATAACCTTGTTCGCCCATTTAATATCCTTGGTAAACAGATAGAGAGCGAGTCCATGTTCACGCCCGGCGATGACGTCCAGGAGCTGGTTTGCCTTTGCATCGGAGAACGGAACAACAGGCAGAAGAGGGGAGAATAGTTCATGCTGTACGATTGGCTCGTCGATATCAACAGGGTATATGACGGTAGGCTGGTAGCGGAGGCTGACCGGATCGCCTTTGCCGCCGAATACGATTCTGTCCCTGTATTCGTCTGCTTCGTCTGCGCATTTGAAGTATGCCGGACCTGCGATAAGACGCGGGTATTCAGGATTCTGAAGAGCGTCTTCGCCGATCTGTTTTATGAAGGCGGCCTTGAGTTCTTCGATGAACTCGTCTGCGATTTCCTCGGCAACCGCGACCTGGTTGATGTTGATGCAGATCTGGCCGCTGTTGCAGAGCTTGAAGAACGCGATTTTGCGGGCGGCGTCCTTCAGATTCGCATCCTTTCTGACGATGCACCAGTTGCCCGTTTCGCCGCCCAGTTCCAGAGCGACAGGGGTGAGATGCTCCGCGGCCTTCGCCATTACATGCTTTGCGACAGAAGGGGAGCCTGTGTAGAATATTTTATCAAAGCGCTGGTCGAGACACATGTCCGCCACTTCATGTCCGCCGTCAATTACGGTCACATATTCTTCCGGGAATATTTCACTCACCATTTTGATCATGACATCGGTACAGTGAGGAGTCTTCGAACTGGTCTTGATGACAGCGGTATTCCCCCCTGCGATGCTGGCTGCGAGAACACCGAATGTAAGGGTAAACGGGAAGTTGAACGGGCTGATAATGAGAGATACCCCGTAAGGTTTGTGGTATACTCTGGTGAAAATGCTCGGAAAACATGTCAGGCCGCTGAAGAGAAGTTCCGGCCTGTTCCAGCGTCTGAGCCCCTGTATCATCTCATTGATTTCCAGAATAACAGTTCCGATGTCGCAGAAGAAAGCTTCAGCCTCGCTTCGGCCGAGATCCTCAGCGAGCGCATCGGTGATCTCTTTTTCACAAATCGACATCTGTACTCTGAGACGTTTGAGCTGCATGATCCGCCACTCCGTGTCCAGTGTAACTCCACTTCTGAAATATTCACGCTGTTTATCGACAATAGCTTTTATTGCATCTTTTGTGTATTCCATATTACTTTCCCTTTTCTTGCAGATTTTGCTTCATTAATGTATTATGACACAAGAAAGGAAAAAGCACCACAGTGAGGTAGAAAATGTTATTTTGTTCGTTAAGTCTTATGGATTTAGTGCCGGTTCTGGTCATACTGGTGTACTTGTTCACCGTTGTATGCCGCTGGCGTGTCTTCAGAAGAATGAACATAAGACCATGGCTGAGCCTTATCCCTGTGGTGAATTCATTTATGATATTCAGGCGGTGCTGGAAGGTATGGCCTTTCATTTTTTTGGCCGCCCTGACTCTTATATTCGGATTTGTTGTTCAGACGACTGCGTACATGGACATCAATCTGCCGATCCCGACTTATGTCAAGTCGAATATGACGGTGCTTGCCATCGTATGTCTCATGATTATCACCATTTTGATGTACAAACATCTCGCTTTTGCCTTTGGGCATGATATTGGTTATGTTATGGGGCTGTTGTTTCTGAACCCTGTTTTTCTGGGTCTGCTGGCATTTTCAAAAAATACATTTCACGAGGAACTTGTCGGTCTCAGAGGCAGGGAACTCAAAGAATATACAATGCATAACCGAACCCTGGCAAACAGGATACTGAGTGCGGTTTCTGCCGTTATCATTGTATGCACATCCATCGGCTACATCGGGTATGTCATGATGACGGAGCACCAGCCGGGTTTTTTGATCAGCAGAAACCTCAGCGAAACGTATAAGACCACTGCCGGCAAGGTCAGCGGGACAGGCGAAGTCGTGTACCCGGCGCTGGAAGTAAAAAGCGGTCCGGATTTCGATGTCAGAGAGCATTATTTCCCTGACAAATCACACGTCAAGGAGACAACGGTCTACATGTATCTGATAGGTTCTGATCTGGAAGACACAACAGGATCCGCGTCCATTAATCTGGCCCAGATAAAAGACGCGACAGAAGGGGAAAAAAATCTCAAATTCATCATCGAGGCGGGAGGAACCGACAGATGGTTCACCGACGGATACGAAAACGGAAAGACCGGCAGATACATGATAAAGGACGGGAAGATTACACTGCTGGAAACACTTCCGTCGAATACGAGTATGTCAAAGGGGGAGACCCTGAAAGACTTTCTGATCTGGGCAAATAACAATTATTCATCAGATCGGAAGATGCTGTTTTTCTGGGATCACGGCGGCGGCATATCCGGGTTCGGAGTCGATATCGTGAATCCGGGCACTCCGAAAGAGGAGAAGTCGCTGCTGCCGATCAGAAACGGAGAGCGGCCAATGCTGTCCATGGATGATATCAGACGGGCGCTTAACAGCTCCGGTCAGAAATACGATTTGATCGCATTCGATGCATGCCTCATGCAGACGATGGAGGTGGGTCAGTGTCTGGAACCTTTCGCCGACTATCTGCTTGCGTCTGAAGAGAGTGAGCCGAACAGCGGCTTGTACTACACTGCGGCTTTTTCAAGGCTTGCTAGACAGCCGGACCTCGACACTCTGAAGTTCGGTTCTATGATGTGTTCCTCTTATGATCAGTCGCTGGAACTGCTCAAGGGAGGCCCTCAGGCAGGTTATACAATGTCAATGGTAGACCTCAGATATATTCCTGTGGTGCAGGAAACCATTATGAGCTATCTGGACGGGCTCGACGAACAGTTCAGAATCGATAAGAGCAGTTTCATCAATATGTCGACTGCCCGTTCAAAGGCGTATGAATTTCAGATGGAGGATCAGATAGACCTGATCGATTTCATAAACAAGAGCGACATTTCCGCTGCGCAAAAGGAGAAAATGATAAATACGGTCAAGAAAGCTGTAGCTGTGCGCAACGCGGCAAGCGCGACCAACATCAATGGCCTGGCGATCTATATGCCTTATGATGATCTCTACAGTTACTCTAACATATACGAACAGATGGAGAAACTGGACATGAAATCCGAGACTAAAGTATATAATGATTTTGCCAGCATTATCGGGAGCCAGAAAACCACAAAGGATGGTAAATACGCAGGATACTTCAAAAATGAAGACTGGTATGTCGACGATTTTGAAGAATATAACATCACTCTTTATAAGCAGGATATACCGCTCATAAAACGAGGCAATGCGTATGAAATCGATCTTTCCGAAGAAGAATGGGAATCGATAATAGGGTATGAACAGGGGCTTAAAATCAAGGTCGGGAGCCGGTATGCTGATCTCGGCAGCAGTGATTCCTATTCATTGGACGAAGAGGGTCACTACATGGTGGATTTCAAAGACAAATGGCTGGCAATAGATGGGATCCTTGTTGCAGTACATCCGGGAACTACCCGGGAATCCGAAGACGGAGAAACGATTCACAGCGGGACAGTGGACGCATCGCTGAACTTTATGGAGCCGATTACGATATATGTTGAGTGGACCGATAAAGGCAAAGGGAAAATAGATGGGACAATAACGGGGTATCTTCCGAAGGATCAGGATTCTGACGATATCGATGAGACGGGAATGCCGCGTGGCGTTAAGCAATTCAAGGCGAGCAATACGGTCACCTTCCTCTATGACTGGTATGATAAGGACGGCAATTATCTTACGACAGCCCTTGGTCACTGGCCGATCAATGTTGGCATGTACGGACTCAAACTGACGCAGAAGGATATCAGTTCAGAGGAATACAACTACTACGGTATCCTTCGGGATGTTCTGAACAGGGAATCCCAGACCGAGACGTTGCACCACAAGTCGCATTAGAATCACAAAAAATAAATAATCCCGGGTCCTTATGGATCCGGGATTATGTTTTGCCACGAATTATTTGGATTCGTTATTCGGGTTCGTTCTGCGTCTGTTGCGCATGATCACAACCAGTGATGCGATTGCGATAGCGATCAGCACAATGACGATTGCGATAGGAGTTGCTTTTCCTATGCCGCCCTCATCCTCAAGTGAGGTGCCAACAGATTTGGAACCGCTGACTGCATATACGTGAACGGCATCTGTTGTTCCTTCGTAGTACTCTACGACTACTGTCTGGCCTTCCGCCTCGCTGGCAGTGATGTCGAGATCAGCGCCTGCGATATTGTATGTCGTTCCATTGTCCAGCGTGATGCTTCTGCCGCCGCAGTCAGTAACGACGCCCTGAGCGCTTAAGATAGCAGGCTCGGTTTCCGGAGGGTCAGTCTCCGTCGGAGGATCAGTCTCTGTCGGAGGATCGGTCTCTGTCGGAGGATCAGTTTCTGTTGGAGGATCAGTCTCTGTCGGAGGATCGGTCTCTGTTGGAGGATCAGTCTCCGTTGGAGGATCGGTCTTTGTCTGAGTCTGGCTCTGAGTCTTTGTTTCGGTCTTTGTCTTTGTCTTAGTTTCAGTCTTCGTCTTTGTCTTCGTCTCAGTCTTCGTCTTGGTTGGCTTCTTAGCCGGATCCTTTGTCGTCAGGTAACTGGAAGCGATATATCTGTCCTTACCCTTATATTCAACTCTGCTCCAACCGTTGCTGAGAATGCCGGTCCTTGTAAGCTTCTGTCCTTTCTTGACGGTTGAGATTTTATTTGCCGACACATCGGCGTCCGCCCTGACATTGACATCTGTAGATGCCCAGACAGTTTCATCGACAGCTTTGATCGATACAGAATCTTTTGTTGCTTCTGTAGGCTCTGTCTTCTCAGCGACTTCTATGCTTCTTACATAGGCATGAGTTGTATCAGCATCGTCGATGACTCCGGCATACTTGATTCTGATGGTTTCACCAGGTTTGATGGAACTCTTTTCAGACTCCTTTGACTTAAAGGTGTATTTTTTCCCGTTGCTGGAAATCGTGACGGTGTTGTCACTGCCCACTGATTCCACTTTTCCTTCAATAATGGTTTCAGCTCCGGCCACATCGATTACGCGTGTTACTTCACATCCGGAGGTATCGCCGTTTGAGACTTTGCCTGTGTATTCGACAGTTGCTGTATCGCCCGGCTTGATGCCGTCTTCGGATTCAATGTCCGCGTTTTCAATGTTGAATGTGAGATTCTGGTTCGCCTCTGTGAAGATGGAGAGGTTCGCGTTGCTCAGATCCTCCACAAGACCAGACACTGCGTGTGAAGTGTCAGTGGCTTCTGTTGTGGTTTCCGGTTCCGGCTCATCAGAGGATCCTCCGCAAGCTGCAAATGCGAATACCATCATCAGGGCGAGGAGTAATGCGGTGATTTTTTTCATTCGGTCAGCCTCCATATCTAATCATTATCACAATAACCCTAAATCTTTCAAAAGAATAATTAATTATAATACAGCTGAACCTATTTGAGCGCACTTTTAATAAAAATTTATGTTAGAATGACTGCATATCAGGACATCATAGCAGAAAGGAACAATTCAATGAGAACCAGCGGAATCCTTTTACCGATTTTTTCTCTGCCATCCGGATATGGCATCGGTGATCTCTCTTCAGAGGCTTACAATTTTATAGACAGACTGCACGAAGCGGGACAAAGGTTCTGGCAGGTTCTGCCGATCGGACCGATCAACAAGGAATTCTGTCCTTATCAGTCCAGTTCAGGCTTCGCCGGCGAGCCGCTGCTCCTTTCTCCTGAAATTATGAAGGAAAAGGGACTGCTCTCCGAAGAGGATGTTGCGGAAGCGGCAATATGCGCAGCGCAGGAAGAAAAAATCAAACAGAAGAGGCAGCTCCTGAAAAAGGCGTTCTGCGCCTTTAGAGAATCGTTAGCGGATGACGGGAAGAAGCGTCTGCGATTCCAGACGTTCTGCAGGGAGGAAGAAGAGTGGCTTGATGATTTTGCACTGTTCTCCGCGCTGGCAGAACGCTTTGACAGCGGTGACTGGTCCTGCTGGGAGGACGGCATCAAAAGCAGAAATGCGGCGGCGGTGGAAGCATGGTCATCGGAGCTGTCTGATGAAATAGAGTATTACCGCTGGACGCAATACGAGTTTTTTGATGAATGGAACAGACTCAAAGAATACGCTCACGCAAAGAGCATAGAGCTTATCGGCGACATTCCGTATTATGCGGCTTTTGAGAGCGCCGACACCTGGGCGTTTCCTGAACTGTTCCGCCTGGGTATGGATGGGGGCGAAGTATTTGAAGCCGGAGCGCCGCCGGATGCTTTCACAGAGAAAGGACAGTGCTGGGGCAACCCTGTATACAACTGGGATGCGCATAAGGCACAGGACTATGACTGGTGGATTCGCAGGATAGAGCAGCAGTTCAGATTTTTTGATGTGGTCAGGATCGATCACATGAGAGGATTTGAATCTTTTTATGCGATTCCGGGAGATACGGAAGACCCGAGGGAAGGCCACTGGGAAAAAGGTCCCGGGATGGAACTGTTCAGGGCTGTGCAGGAACGTCTCGGAGACTGCAGATTCATCGCCGAGGATCTTGGTTATCTGACGGAAGAAGTCAAAAGCATGCTGGCGGAAGCGGGATACCCGGGGATGAAGATTTTGCAGTTTGCCTTTGATACAAGTGAAGAGAATGTTTATCTTCCATTCAACTATGATACAGATCATTCCGTGATATACACCGGGACGCACGACAACGATACAACATTGGGATGGTATGAAAAGGCAGAGGACTGGAAACAGAGATTTGTCTCCTGGTATCTGCGCGAGAAGTCGGAAATACCGGATCTGCCCGCTGATGAAATAATGGAGCCGGAGGATGCGGTCAGAGGACTTGTGGAACTGGCCCACAGTTCGCGCTGTGAGACGTGCATCATTCCGATGCAGGATTATCTGATGCTGGGGAGCGAAGCCAGAATCAACGTGCCCGGAACAGCGAAGGGAAACTGGCGCTGGCAGATGGAAGGGGATGCGTTCAATCAAAAGCTGGCGGCCTCCATCGCAGAGGTGACCGCCAGATACGGAAGATAACGATTCTGTTTTTCGGCTATTTTACCAACGCCGTCAGCGCGGTTTTTATTGTTGCAAGTGCAGCATCGCAGCTGTCCGCGTCATCGCCCTGGGCCAGAAGATAAAGCTTGACCTTTGGTTCTGTTCCGGACGGACGGACGATAGCCTTTGATCCGCCTGCCAGCTCATAAAAGAGCATATTGGTGGACGGCAGTCCGGTAGGCTCTGTCCTGCCGGTATTTTTTTCTGTAATGACGCCGCTGGAATAATCACGGATTCTTTCGATTGGAAGACCTATTTCAGAAGGCGGCTCACTGCGAAGCTGCTTCATAACGGCAGCCATCTTGTCCGAAGCGTCAAAACCCTCAAACTGTATCGAAATCACTTCTTCTTTGAAATAACCGTACTTCTCATACATCTGCTGCAGAACCTGATAAAGAGTCATGCCTTTGCAGGCGTAATAACACGCCATTTCACACAGGAGCATGGAGGCTACAATAGCGTCCTTGTCACGGGCGTAGGTGCCGCTCAGGTATCCGTTGCTTTCCTCAAATCCGAAGAGGAAGGTGTGTGCGCCGTCGGATTCCCATTCTTTGATCTTTTCGCCGATGTACTTAAAACCGGTGAGGACTTCAATCATGGTCACGCCGTTCTTCGCGCAGATGGCATTCGCCATAGGAGTTGAAACGACACTCTTGACTGCAGCACTGTTGGAGGCAAGCGTGCCGGCTTCCTTTTTCGCTGTGATGATATAATCCAAAAGCAGAACACCCAGCTGATTGCCTGTGAGCATGATGAACTCATCTCCATTGCGGACGACTGCTCCGCAGCGGTCGCCGTCCGGGTCTGTACCGATGATGAGGTTTGCGTCATGTTTTTTGGCGAGTTCGATTGCCAGCCCGAATGTTCCGATGTTATCCGGATTCGGAGAGCTGACGGTCGGAAAATCTCCGTCGATGACCATCTGCTCAGGAACTGTGATGATGTTTCGGGCACCAAGACGCTTCAGTACTTCAGGAACGAGCTTGTAGCCTGTTCCGTGAAGCGGGGTGAATATGAGCTTGAAGTCCGCGGCATCTTTGACGGCTGTTGCGCTCGCAGACTGCTCGAGTACGCGGGAGAGATATTTCTCATCCATTTCATCACCGAGTATGGTGACAAGCCCCGACTCACATGCTTTCGCAAAATCCATAGTCTTTACATCGTCGAAGATGTCGCTCTTCATCATGGATTCCGCAACCTGAGCCGCATGCTCCGGCGGGAGCTGCGCCCCGTCTTCCCAATAGACTTTATATCCGTTGTATTCCTTAGGATTGTGGCTCGCAGTCACATTGATTCCGGCGATGGAACCTGTTTCTCTGAGCGCGAATGACAGTTCCGGTGTCGGTCGGAGACTTTCGAAGAAGTATACGTGGATTCCATTGGCAGCCAGTACGCCTGCCGCTTCGCGTGCGAAGAGATCACTGTTGTTCCTGGAATCGTAGGAGATAGTCACACCGCTTTTGCCGTCGGCGCTTTTGCCGGTGCCGCCGGTACTGCTGATAATCAGATCAGCCAGCCCCTGTGTGGCGTAACGGACTGTATATACATTCATGCCGAAGAGTCCCGCGCGCATAATGCCCCGAAGTCCTGCAGTGCCGAAATCAAGAAGCTTGCTGAATCTGCCCTCGATTTCTTTTTCATCACCCGCGAGGGCCCGAAGTTCGCCTTTGGTCTGCTCGTCGACCTTATCGCTTGCGAGCCAACGATCGTATTCGTTTCTGTAATTCATATCGTATACTCCTCCTTTTATGTTCGCTCCAGTAACAGAGTGTCTCCAGGAAACATTGTAATCGTCCCTTCATAAGAAATACCGGTCAGAAGGTCTTCCCAGCGTCCTTCAAGAGGCAGATGCTGTTCCTGCGCACCGCAGTTTGCCGCTGTAATAATCGGTGCCGCATCGGATGCAGTCTCGCCGTTTTCGCATCCGCTGACGGATCTTTCAAATGCAAAGAGCCCGTCTGCGGCTGCAATAGTCCGGTACGCTCCCCGCCGATATATACTGCGGGATGCGCGGATAGATGTAATCTTTTTATACCACCCCAGAAGTTCCAGACATTCGCGGCCCCATGGGAAACAGGTCCGGTTGAACGGGTCCTTGTATCCCTCGATGCCGGCCTCGTCACCGTAATAGATACACGGGACGCCGGGCAATGTCATCTGCAGCAGGGAGGCTATCTTCAGCAGCCTGATTCCCCGAGCCCACTCAGAGTCGCTCATTTTGATTCCGACCTGCATATGGCGCGGAGGGTCGGCGCCGAGCTCGACGCCCGCCAGCGCGGTGATGATTCTGACACTGTCGTGGGTTCCAAGAACATTCATCAGACAGTGAAGCACTTCCAGCGGATAATTCTCTACAACAGTCTCAACAGTCTGCGCGATACCATTCGCGTTTCCGTACCGCACGAAATCGATTAGTGCAGTGCGGAACGGGTAGTTCATGACAGAATCGAGACGGTTTCCTTCAAAATAGTTTTTTCGTTCGTCATAGGCGATCTTGTTGGAGGCGTCCTCCCAGACCTCGCCGACAATCAGTGCGTCTTCTTTTTCTTCCTTGGCTGCGCCTACAAGCGCATCGAGGAATTCGTTCGGAAGCTCATCAGCAACGTCGAGCCGCCAGCCGGATGCGCCGGCTTTGAGCCACTTGCGGACGATGCCGTTTTCTCCTGTTATATAATCGATGTAGTCCGGATTGTGTTTATTGATTTTCGGCAAAGTCCGGAAATCCCACCAGCAGTCATAGGTACCGTCTTCGTGGAAGAAGTACCAGTCGCGGTATTTCGAATCCGGGTTTTCGTAGGCGCCCAGCTCGGCCGGATCGACCGCGGCTGAATCACCTGCAGCAGCAGCTGCCTTTGCAGCGTAATGTCCGTACTTGTCGAAGTATTTGGAATCGGATCCCGTATGGGCGAACACACCGTCGCAGATGACGCGGATCCCATATTCCTCAGCGGATGCGCAGAGCGCCTTGAAGTCTTCCTCATCTCCGAACATCGGGTCTATCGTTTCGTAGTCGCCTGTATCGTACTTGTGGCTGGAATAGGCTTCAAAAATCGGGCTCAGATAAATGCATGTCACATTCAGGCTTGCCAGATAAGGAAGTTTCTGCCTGATGCCTTCCAGATCGCCGCCGAAAAAGTCATTGTTCAGTATCTTTAGCTTCTGCGGTTTCCACTCCGGCATACCGCCCCAGTCGTGGCGGTTGGTTTTGCCTTCCATTCTGACGCGCGGACGGCCGGATTTGTGGAAGCGGTCCACGAAGATATGGTAGTAAATACCGCCGTAGATCCACTCAGGCGCGGCATATGCGCGATTGTAGACCGTCTGCTGCCAGGAGGCAGCTTCGGTGGAAACGATGGCTCTGTTGGCAGCATCCTTGCCGATGCGCAGAATTCCATCGTCTGTCAACACTTCGAAGTGATACCAATACAGACCGGTGTCATGGATACGGAGCGTTACGAAGTATTCCAGGTAGTCATCGGTCTGTGCAGGTGTTTCCGTGCCGCCGTTCATCTCATAAACCGCCGGCATATCGTGACGGTCGTATTTGATGATCAGACGGACTGCAGCAGGGCGCAGTTCCTCTGCGGCGAGGAGCCGGAATGTCAGCTCCGTATTCGCCTTGACAGCACCCTGCGGTGTTTTAAAAAAATTATTTCTCGAGTCGAATATTATTTCAGCCATTAATTTATTGTATCGTTAAATTACAGAATCTTTCTTCACGAAGAACGGATGCGTCACATAACCGGAGAGCAGCCGCTTATCGTTGATTACAACGTTCTTGTCCAGAACAGCGTAGTTGAGCACTGCTCCTTCTCCGATGGTGCAGTCCTGATTGATGACGCAATTTTCGACAACGGCGCCCTTCTTAATGCGCACGTTACGGAAGATCACAGAGTTCCGGACTGTTCCTTCAATAACAGAACCTGCCGCGACGATGGAGTTGGTTGACTTGGAATCCTCTCCGTAATAAGCAGGGGAACTGTTTCCGGCTCTTGTGATGATTGGTCTCAGCTCCTGTCCGAACAGCTCTTTTCTTACGTCGCTGTCCAGCAGATCCAGATTGCTCTTCAGGTAGGAGGCAATAGAGTCCACAAACAGCAATTCTTCATCGGTGACGTACGCCATGACTTTGGAATCTTTCAGAGCCGGCATCAGAACGTCTTTTCGGAAGCTCATCTTATGCTTCTCCAGAGAATCTGCGAGAATGTCCAGCAGATCTTCGCGACCCATAATATATGTGCTGGTCGCAAC
>CACYBO010000175.1 GCA_902772685.1 uncultured Eubacteriales bacterium
ACCGTCCCATGCTTCCTTGTATGTGACAGATCTGCGCTCATCCGCCAGGCAGAGTTTGTCCGGATTCCTGACGGCGTTGCGCGCCAGATTTTCGACGATCGACGGATAGAACTTGCGGGATGCTTCTGTTCCCTCGTTGGTTCTCTTTAAGGTCTTGATGAATTCAGAAGCCGCCTTGGACAGGTACTTGTTGCGCGGATACGCTACGTACATGCTCCGGGTGCAGATGCTCTCATCCGCCATGTATAGTTCGGGCAGTCTTGACAGACCGCTTGTTCTGATGCTGTTTTCGGTTATGAGGGACACGCCGACGCCGGACATTGTCAGTGCCAGGGAGGTCATCGTCTGTTCCACATGCAGAACCTTTTTCGGTCTGCAGCTGTAGTGTTTAAACAGCCGTTCCATCATCTGCCCGATGTTCTGATCTTCTCTGAGGAGTATGAACGGGCAGCTGCAGAGTTTTTTGAATTCCTCGCCGGAAATGTTACCGGAGTTCAGCTCTTTGTTGATCTCCCAATCCGATGGTACAGCGAGGAACACTTTTTCTTTCAGGAGTTCTTCGTATACAAACCGGTCGGGTTCATTTGCGACCGGCGTTATGAACAGATCCAGTCTGCCTTTGAGAGCTTCCGTTGTCAGGAATGGAACATTTCCGTCTACGATTTCAATATCCACTCCCGGGAATTCTTTTGCAAAGGCACCAATGGCTCTTGGGATATAAGCGATATTGAAGAACGTCGCTCCGCCGATGGTCAGACTGCCTGTTTCCAGCCCTTCGATATCCGCGATAGTCTGCTCCAGTTCCTTTTCCAGAGACTGGGTTCTGTCGAGGTAATCGAGATATGCATGACCTGCTTCGGTCAGCTCCAGCGGCTGACGGCTCCTGTCAAACAGGATGGCCCCGACTTCGCTCTCGATCTTCTTGAGATGCGAACTCAATGCGGGCTGGGAAATCCCCAGATTCTCCGCAGCAGCTGAAATGCTGCCAAGTTCTGCAATCGCTTTTATGTAGTTGGTCGCTTTTTTATCCATTACTTTTCTCTATTTATGATTTCTTATGAAAACAAACATGTCAATAAGTATACACTTATAGGTGTATTGTGTCAAAACTTATGTTAGAATACGCAGTATGAATGGATTTATAGCTGTCATGCTTGTTTTCGCAGGCATAGGATTTATAGATAAGGCGCTGGACAACAGGTGGGGGCTTGCTGTCCAGTTTGACGCGGGCCTTCATACGATGGGAGTCATGGCCATCCCGATCGTGAGCATCTGCACTGTCGGAACGGAGTTCATCCGCAGGCACACAGATCAGGTGATGGCGCTTTCAGACCATCTGTTTTTTGATCCGTCTATGATAATAGGAGCAATCCTCGCCCCGGATATGGGCGGCTACTTCATTTCCCGCGAGATTGCGGCGACGCCTCAGCTGCTCGTTCTCAGCGGCGTAGTGCTGGGTACGCTGCTCGGTCAGGCGATCACATTTCAGATGCCGGTATTCATGGCTTCCATTGAGAGGCAGGATTACCCGTTCCTGTTCCGCGGATTCATCGTCGGAATCATCATGATTCCTGTGGGGCTCATCGTCGCAGAACTTATGATCAGGATGCCGGTCAGCTTGTTTATGCGGCAGTTCCTGCCGATTCTCGTAATCTGCGGAATTCTGGCCCTGTGTCTCTGGAAAGTACCGGAGGGGACGGTCAGATTCTTTACTGTTTTTGCAAAAATCGTTAATCTGGCGTTTTATCTGATGTTTGCGGTAGCAGTCATCGGTTTGTTCATTCCGAAACTGGCCTACGCCAGTCTGGAGTCGGTGGAAGAGGCAGTGATCATCATCTTCAAATCCGCTGTCATCATCGCAGGCTCGCTCGTCATGTCCGAACTCATACTGAAGTTCTTCCGGAAACAGATCAACACGGCGGCAGGGAGAATCGGAATCAACGACACGGCCGCGGTATCGCTTCTGATGACCTGTGCCACATCGCTGGCTGTGATGCCTTTGTTCGGGCGCATGAATGACAAAGGAAAGGAAGTCGTGGCCGCGTTCAGCCTGAGCGGATCCTTTGTCATCGGCGGATCACTCGCCTTCGTTTCCAATGTCACCGACGGTTACACAGTTCTGATCTTCGTCGTTACGAAGCTCGTGTGCGGCATCGTCAGTGCCTGGGTGATACACAGAATGTGGAAGAAGATACCGCGTCAGTTACCGGTGCCGGAATAGCGTCATTCAGCCCGATCACCTATGAAAAGGCCGGGATCTATAAATACACAATCCAGGAAGTAGCGGGTGAGACGGCCGGCTTCCAGTATGATCAGACTGTATATAATGTGACGGTTACCGTTACTGACGAAGGGGCGAAACTCATTGCGGATGTGAAATACACGGTAGAAGGAGAAAACAGAACTGAACTGTCCGTCAAGAATATTTATGAACCGCAGACGCATCAGCTAGACACCCCTTGACTTTTACTTGTGCGAACTGTAGAATGATACGGTAACTGAATAAGAGACTGTGACGAGGACAGTAGCCCCGCGTAAAATCCTTACAGAGATGCGCTGCGAGGCCGTGAGCATGCAAAAGCAGCAGCGGCCGGAGCTGAGACAGCGCTGGTGAGGCGGCAAGTGAAAATCACCTCTGAGTCCAACACAATAGAGAGACGGGATGATGGTCCCGTAACTAGGGTGGTACCGCG
>CACYBO010000176.1 GCA_902772685.1 uncultured Eubacteriales bacterium
GACGATTTCACGAAGTTCGTACTGGGACAGCTGTAAAGACAGATGTATAAGTTTACTGAGACGACGGAAACAGGCAGCGCGCCTGTTTCCGCAAGTCTTCTGACCAGAATGCAGGAAGACATCCTCACCGGCGAAATGCCGGCGGGACAGAAAATCATCGAGAAGAAGCTGTGTGAGAAATACGGGGCCAGCAGGACGCCGGTCAGAGAGGCTCTCCAGCAGCTTGAAGCGGACGGCCTGGTTGAGTACATCCTCAACAGGGGGTACTTCGTATTGGGCATGACCGATCAGGATTTCGAGGATATGTTTGACCTGCGAAAGGCTTATGAGATTCAGGCGGTCAAGTGGGCGATCGAGCGCATCACGGAAGAAGAGATGGAAGCGCTTGAGGAGACCTTCGAGTTCATGGAATTCTATTCTATGAGAAATGATATCGAAAAAATGCTGGTCATCAATGCCGGCTTCCATCAGATCATATACGAAGCGTCGAAGAACAGAATGCTTCAGAAACTGCTGACGACGTTTCAGACCTACCTGAAGTACAAGAATCCGGAAGTCGTCCACGAGGAGAACTATCTTTCAGTGGTGCTTGAAGAGCACAGGGCGATATTTAAGGCGTTCACGGAGAAGGATCCCCGTGAAGGCGGACGCGCAATGGAGATTCACATCAACCGTGCTAAAGAACGCAGGTGCGGATGACGCGGTCGAAGAGCTTCTTGTTGATGCGTTTGACAGGAGCTCCGGACAGATTTGAGAGAACGACAGTCACCATGTCCAGTTCCGGACAGATCCAGAAACTGGCGCGGAAGCCGTCATCAGTTCCTTCGTGTCCGCAGAGGCGGAAGGAGCGGCTGCTGCCGTCGTCCAGGTCGACGGTCTGCTCCCGCATGAACCAACCCAGGCCCATCTTCTCGCCGTTGTTCGGGACAGTTGCGTATTCACTCCGGATCATCTGGTATGTCTCGGGTTTGAGCAGTGGTGTTTCAACGCCGGATGCACCGGTGTTACGGGAAGACTCAAGATGAGCGCGGCCCCAGCAAAGGAGATCGCGGACGTTGGAAGTCAGCGTCGAGCTCGGAGCGTGCTGACGTGTATAAGGATAATATTTGACAGGTCCGATCGAACGGTCGGGCTTTTTTTCATGGGGCTGGGCCATGCGGCTGTTTGAAGCGTAGTCGGGTGCCCCGGCCCGCTCGAAGGTCTTCATAGTTGAAGATGTCATGCCGGCAGGTTCGAGAAGATAGCGGGCGACAAAATCCTCATAGGAAAGCCGGCTGCCGCTTATGCGACCATCATCCGTCATGTGTTCGGAATACTCGGCGACGATCTGTCCGAGAATCTCGTAGGCAATATTGCTGTACCGGAAGCGGCATTCGTTCGGCTGCCAGAGCATAGGCTGACGAACCACTTCATCCGATTCATAGACATAGCGGCGCAGTGCGTCCTCATCAGTTTCGTGGTCATACCAGTGGTAATCGTCCACATCACCGAGGCCGGAGGTGTGCGTCAGCATGTGATGCAGCTGAATCTCCTCATATCGCCTATCAGCGATGTGCAGGTCGGGCAGGATTTCGCAAAGCCTGTTGTCCAGGTTGAGCACACCGGCCTCCACGAGCTTCATAATCGCGGAGGAAGTGAAAAGCTTCGATACAGAAGCGCAGTGAAAGATATCGTCCGCATCCAATGGGGTGCGGGAGGCGCAGTCTTTGTATCCGCGCACACCGAGGAACTCAATGCTACCTGCCGCCACGCCGACCGCCAGCCCGGGCAGGTCGTTCAGGTTCATCGTTTCATCGAGAAATGCGCTGCAGTTGTCTATGAGTGTTTGCTGTTTCATACAGCAAGTATAACATACGATGGAGGCTGATGAATATTTGTTAATATCACATAATCCACACACTTTTCTGTTATATAATTATCTTCGAAGCAAAAGGTAATAATCACTGTAGAATGAAAGGGGTTAAATATGATTAAAAGGAAACTGATCGCAGTATCTCTTGCCTTTGCATTAGCGTTTACAATGAGCATGAGTTCCGTTGCTTTTGCAGCGGAAGGCGATGGATATCTGTCACTGGGTGCGGATCTCTCCGAGACGGAGCGGAACACGGTAATGGATCTTCTGGGCGTAGACGACCCGGAGAATTATGATGTGATCTACGTGACGAACGCGGACGAGCACAAATACCTGGACGATTATGTCGACTCGAACCAGATCGGCGACCGCGCGCTGTCATCTGTCCTCATCAAGGAGCAGGACGGCGACGATATTGACGTGGAAATCCACAACATAGGATACTGCACGGAAGGAATGTACAAAAACGCCCTTGAGACCGCAGGCGTGAAGGGTGCCGAGGTGGTAGTAGCGGGGCCGTTTGAAATTTCCGGAACCGCGGCTCTCGTGGGAACGATCAAAGCCTACGAAGAGATGAGCGGCGAGAACGTTGATGATGAAGTGATCGAGGGCGCCGTCGATGAGCTGACTACGACAGGAGAAGTCGGCCAGGAAATCGGCAGTAAGGAAGACGCGGAAGACATTGTCTCCGATGTAAAAGAACAGCTCGCCAGCAACCCGGACATGTCCGATGAGGAAATCGAAGAGGCAATCAAGCAGGCTGCGGAAGAGGCCGGCTAC
>CACYBO010000177.1 GCA_902772685.1 uncultured Eubacteriales bacterium
ATGATTAATAGAAATTCTCTACAATCATTTTTATACACTAGAAAAACCCGGCGTGAACCCTTACGCGCCGGGTTTTTCGTTGCGCCTGCATTTGGGATTGGAATCTGGCTTCGCTGGAGACCATACCCCCGCAGGTTTCAGCAAACAATTGTCCGATTTCTGCGGGGACATGGTCTCCAGAGGTTCTATATTGTCTGCATAAACAATCTGTACAAACAATACTGTAAACGAGGGCATGAATTTGGTACAATAAGATGACATTCGGGGGGGCATCACTTGATGGTGCACCACACGTACGACACACGCACGAACGACACGCATATAAACTACTACCGTGCAAACCGGCACACGGAGGAGATAACATGATTGATACAGTATTATTTGATTTTGACGGAACCATAATGGACACGAACGATGTCATCATCGGTTCGTGGCAGCATGTTTACAGAACGCTCAGGGGCAAGGAAGGGGATCTGGAATACATCCTCTCTACGTTTGGTGAGCCGTTGGAATACAGCATGGAGAAATCATTCCCGGAGGTCCCAACGGAGGAAGCGGTTCAAATCTACCGCGACTGGCATCATGAAAAATTTCTGGACATGATCAAGCTCTTTCCGGGTGTGACAGAAATGCTCAAGGAAGTCAAGAGCCGCGGCTATAAGACAGGCATAGCAACATCCCGTCTGAGAAAGACACTGCATATGGGTTTAGAAAAGTACGATCTGTTCAAATACTTTGATGCTATCGTTGCAGTGGAGGATATCGAGGAGGGTAAGCCTGCGCCGGATACGATCTTCAAGGTTCTGGGCAAGTTGGATTCAAAGCCGGAGACCGCCATCATGGTCGGCGATTCGCGTCTTGATATTCTCTGCGCCCACAACGCCGGCGTGCCGTCCGTACTCGTGGGCTGGAGCGCCACTCTCGCAGGCAAAACAAAAGAGGACTTCGCGCCTGGCGAAGCCCCCGATTTCATCATTCAAAAGCCGGAAGATTTGCTCGAAATCATCTAAAACGCTGCTTCAAGCGGCCGACCGCTTCTACAGCACATTCCCTTCACCGTCGAAGAGCGGCAGTTTGCCGAGAACGGTGATGTCCGTTCTGTCATAGGCATCGCCTTCGGCCAGAACAGCCATCTTGGCCACGATCTCCCCGCCGGCGCCCTCTGCGATTTTTTCAAGAGCGGTAAGAGACTGACCGGTGCTGATGACGTCATCCACGATCAGAACACGCTTTCCGCGCATTTTCTCAACATCATCCTCGCCGACAAATATCTTCTGGCGCTGGAATGTTGTGATTGAGTTCACATCTGCGCTCAGAGGTTCACCCATGTAGACTTTCTGGGATTTCAGCGCGACAATGTAATCGTTGCGTCCGGCCTGACGCGCCATTTCATAGATGAGCGGAATGCTTTTGGAAGCCGACGTCAGCATAATATCGAATTCAGGCGCGCGCGCAAGCAATTCCTTCGCTGCGTGCTTAGTGACGGCGACGTCCCCGTAGAGAATGAACGCTGCAATCTGCAGGTCGTCAGAGACCTTGAACAGTTTGAGCGTTTTTTTGTATCCGGCAATATCTACTTCGTAATTCATCATCTTCCTCCATATGCAAAAGCATTAACACACGAGTTATTTTACCCTAGCAATACGTAATAATCAATAAAAGTTATATCCCCCCACCCCGGTTGTGGAGAGCCTTTTGTTACTTTAATATGGTATATATAGAACGCAGACATGCACTGGCGAACCGGGAGGGACCTGAAAATGGGCAAACTCGCAGCAATTCCATTCGAACAGGAGTCTGACGCTATCAAGGATAGAGTCACATCATATTGGACGAAACGTGCAGGGTCGTTTTCGGAAATGAAACACCATGAGGCACACAGCGGCAAGGCGGAACTTTGGATCCGTGAACTCACACCGCTTCTTCCTAAACACAAAGGCACAGCAATCCTGGACGTCGGATGCGGCGCAGGTTTTTTTGAGTTGCTTCTGGAGCCGCTGGGATACAGGATGACCGGCATCGATCTTACTCCTGACATGATATCCCAGGCGGAGGAACTCGCCCGGAGGCATCACGCAGAGGATGCCCGGTTTCTGGTGATGGACGCGGAGCATCCGGATTTTGCAGATGCATCCTTTGATGCAGTCATCTCCCGCAATCTGACCTGGACGCTGCCCCATCCGGTAGAGGCATACCGCGAGTGGTACCGCATTCTCAAGCCGGGCGGCATTCTGCTCAATTATGACGCAGAATATGCGAAAGGATTCCATACGTTTGATCAGAAAGAAAACCGCGCTCACAGTGAAATCGATAATGCACTGATTGAAGAGTGCCACGACATCTACCATATGCTTTCTGTAAGTTCCCTGCAGCGACCTGCATGGGATCTGGAGGTTTTGCAGGAGATCGGATTCCGGGAGGCAGAGGCAGATCTGTCAGTGGGGGACAGACTATATGGAGAGAAAGACCAGTTCTATATGCCCGACAGGATGTTCGGCATCAGAGCTGTGAAATAGAAGGCAATAAATGAGCGGAGGGTTGGAACAATGAAAAGAATACTAATCGCAATTATGCTGGCGGTGTGCATGACCATAAGCTTTGCAGCATGCGGCGGGGAAGACGGCACATCCGGAGGATCCGACGATAACACGCTTAGGACAGCAGCTTCCTTTGCGTACTCCAGCCTGGATGTGCACAAGGATTTTTACGGATGGTACACTTCGATCTACGGCATGTCGGAGACGCTGTTCAAACTTGATGAGAACGCGAAGACGATACCGTGGCTGGCTAAAGATGCTGTATCAGAAGAAAACACATGGACAATTACACTGGAAGACAGCGCAGCATTTTCAAACGGCGACCCGCTGACTGCGGAAATGGTCGTCAGGAATCTCAAACGGGCCGCAGAGGTGAATGAACGGTTTGCGTATCTGGGCGACTTCGAGATGACGGCCAAGGATGAGAAAACCATTGTCGTCGATACAGGTGCAGATGTCTATCCGATGCTCAAGAACGATCTGGCCAGCCCGGAACTCGGCATCATGAATCTGGATGCAACGGAAGATTTCGACAATGCGCCTATCTGCACAGGTCCCTTTGTCATCCAGGAGTTCAATCCGGAAGGCGATGTGACCGTTGCGAAGAATGAGAATTACTGGGACGGCGATGTTACACTGGACGGAGCCATCTTCTACTACATGCAGGAGGACGATCCGAAACTTCTGGCTATGCAGAGCGGCGAGATCGACTGCTACAACAGCGTGTCCTCTGCAGCGCTGGAAGTCTATAACAAGGAACCGGATAAGTACACTGTAGAATCCGTTCCGGGCACGAGACTCCAGTTCTACATCCTCAATGAAAACACTCTGGATGACAGCGTCAGGGAAGCGATCAACCTGACCGTCGACAAGAAGGCGGTTGCGGATTACCTCAAAGGCACTGTAAGCCCTGCGAATTCACCATTCCCGGATTCCACAGCTTACAGCAAAGTCAATATTCCGCCGGTAGATACTGCAAAGGCAAAAGAACTCATGGAAGCTGACGGATACACTCTTGGCAAAGACGGAATCTATGAGAAGGACGGCAAGCCGATCAAGATCAACATCGCGTACTACGCGGCCCGTGACCTGGATACACTGGCTGTCCTGATTCAGGAACAGCTCAAAGCGATCGGCATCGATTCCAAGCTGACTGTCGAGGAGGATCCTGATGCGACGTACATCAAAACCGGTGACTTCGATTTAGCTCTATACTGCATGATTTCCGATAAATGCGGCGATCCGGAATACTTTATCGACTCCACACTTTCAAACGGCGCATATTATAATGTGGGCGGCTTCGAGAGCGCTGAGTGCCAGGCGATGATCGACGAATTGAAGAAGACAGTCGATCCTGCGAAGAGAGCGGACCTGGCCAACAAGATCGTTCAGATCGCAGTTGACGACAACGCGTTCGGATATGTCGGCCTGTTCAACCACACGACTGTCATGAAACCCGGCGTCAGTGGATTTGCAGAGATGAATCCATTCGATTTCTATGGCGTCGATGCGGCAACGACAAAGCACGCTGAAGAATAACATACTTTGCATGAAGGAAAAAATCGCGAAAAGAGCAGCTGAACTGATTATCATTTTACTCGTGTTGAGTTTCCTGACTTTCCTGCTCATGTACCTGGCTCCGGGGGACCCTGCTGAGAAGAGACTTTCTTCCCAGGGGGTCGCCGTTACAAAGGAGATGCTCCAGGCTGAGCAGGAACGTCTTGGTTTAATGCGCCCGTTTATGACACGTTACGGAGAGTGGATCGTCGGAATCCTCCACGGTGATTTCGGTGACTCCTTCAAAGATGATCAGCCGGTTGCGCCTAAGCTGATTGCCGGCCTCAAGAACACAGCGATCCTGGCGCTGGCCAGTCTGTTGCTGGCCTTGCTTGTATCTGTCCCGCTGGGTATCATTGCCGCGGTCCGACGAAACAGCATCATCGACCACATCGTGAGGCTTTTATCATTCATAGGAAATGCGCTGCCGAATTTTCTGATTTCGGTGCTTCTGATGTATTTCCTGTGCATCCTGCTCAATCTGTTTCCGGTTGTAGCCAGTGGAAGTTTCCAGGGGCTCTTTTTGCCTGCTGTTTCACTTGCCATCCCGATGGCAGGACGTTTTACCAGGCAAATCCGTACGGAGATCATGGAGCAGCTGGATCAGGAATACGTGACAGGATTGCGGACGAGAGGCGTCAGGGAGAGGGACATCCTCCTCCGCAATGTTCTGCGTAATGCGTCCGGACATATCTTCACAATCGTTGCGCTGCAGATCGGCACCCTGATGGGCGGCAGCGTCGTTATAGAGACGATTTTCCGCTGGCCGGGCATCGGCAAACTGGTCATGGATTCCATCGATGTCAGAGACTATCCGACCATCATGGGGTTCGTTCTGATCATGGGAACCATTTATGTCGTGATTAATTTTATTTCCGATATCATTTATCAGGTACTGGATCCGAGGGTGGAATAGATGTCAAAGGAGAAGCAAAAACTGAAAAGACGTGCGATGATCGTCGGCGGGCTCGCATTGGTGCTGATCCTCATCGCCATATTCTCCGGCGTACTCACACCGAACGATCCGTACGCGACGAACGCGGAGATGATCCGTCACGCGCCGTGCGCCCAGTATCCATTCGGGACGGATAATCTGGGGCGGTGTGTGTTGTCGCGTGTGCTGATCGGAGCGCGCACCACCATTGCCGCCACATTTTTCCTGGTGGCGATTTCGTTTATCATCGGGATCTGCATCGGGACTATATGCGGATATTACGGCGGTATCATCGACGATATTCTCATGCGGATTGTGGATCTGATGCTGGCATTCCCGCAGATGGTCGTCGCCATTGCGGTAGCAGGAATGCTCGGCGGAGGTCTGAGCGGGGCGCTGCTGGCGCTAGGCATCACTATGTGGACATCCTTTGCCCGGTTGGCGCGAAGCCACACACTGTCGATCAAAAATGAACCGTATATCATGATCGCCCGCATGCAGGGACAGGGCGGCGCCCGGATCATGTCGGCGCATATCATGCCGAACATCCTGGAACCTGTGCTCATCAATGCGCTGACACAGATCGGTACGACCATGATCGGCATCTCGGGACTTTCTTTTCTGGGACTGGGCGTTGTCGCACCGCAGGCAGAGTGGGGTTCTATGATCAGTGAGGCGAGGGCTTTCATCCAGATTGCGCCTTGGGCGGTGCTGTTCCC
>CACYBO010000178.1 GCA_902772685.1 uncultured Eubacteriales bacterium
CGAATCCGGATTCAGATACATTTCGCCCTTGTCATCTTCCAGCATGAGATAATCGTAGTTTCTGATTCTGATCTTCACCGCAGTCTTCGCGTCGACCCAGTGAATGGTGCCTTTGACCTTGCGGTTTGCACCTTCTGTTCCGCTCTTCGTGTCAGGATCGTATGTGCAGTGCAGTTCCTTTATTGAGCCGTCCTCATTCTTGATGACGTCCGTGCACGTGAGGAAATACGCTCCCTTGAAACGGACTTCGTTGCCCGGGAAAAGTCTGAAGTATTTTTTCACCGGGACCTCCATGAAGTCGTCACCGTCGATCCACAGTTCACTGCTGAACGGAATCTCACGGTCGCCTATCTCAGGAACCTCCCGGTTGTTTTCTACAGGAAGCATCTCACTCTGATCCTCAGGGTAGTTGGTAATCACGACTTTGATCGGATTTTCGACTACATTTCTATTCTCAACTTTTGTCTTCAGATCGTCACGGACGCAGCTTTCGAGAAGCGCAACGTCAACCGTTGAGTTTGCCTTTGCAACACCGATTCTCTCGCAGAAGTCACGGACTGCCTCCGGCGTATAGCCTCTGCGCCTGATACCTGCGATGGTTGGCATGCGGGGATCGTCCCATCCATCGACCTTACCGTCGTCCACGAGAGCTTTCAGATATCTCTTGGACATAATCGTATTGGTGATATTCAGCCGTGCGAATTCGATCTGCTGCGGCGGTGTCGGCCACTTCCCGACAGCCTGAAGCACCCAGTCGTACAGAGGTCTGTGGTCCTCAAACTCCAGCGTGCAGATAGAATGGGTGATTCCTTCAATTGCGTCCTCAATCGGATGTGCGAAATCGTACATCGGATAGATGCACCATTTGTCGCCTGTGTTGTGATGGGATGCGTGCGCGATTCTGTAGATGACAGGATCTCTCATGTTGATGTTAGGAGACGCCATATCGATCTTCGCACGGAGCACCTTCTCGCCGTCCTTGTACTTGCCGTCACGCATCTCCTCAAACAGTTTCATATTCTCTTCTATGCTTCTGTTTCTGTATGGAGATTCCTTGCCCGGCTCTGTCAGCGTGCCTCTGGTGGCTCTGATCTCCTCTGCGCTGTAGTCGCAGACAAAGGCCAATCCTTTTTTGATGAGCGTGACCGCGCAGTCATACATCTCATCGAAGTAGTCCGATGCCCAGAGTCTGTTCTTCCATTCGAATCCAAGCCATCTTACATCCTCTTCAATGGAGTCCACATACTCCATGTCCTCCTTGACCGGATTTGTATCATCGTATCTGAGGTTGCATCCTCCGTGATACTTCTGCGCAGTCATGAAGTTCAGGCATATTGACTTGGCGTGTCCGATGTGCAGATAGCCGTTCGGTTCCGGAGGGAACCTGGTCAGCACCTTGTCACCGTACTTGCCGTTTTCCAGATCCTTGTCGATAATGTCGTGGATAAAATTTGTCATCTCAATAACTTCTGCCATTTCGGTTCTCCTTGCTCGAGTAATTATTCGCTCTCTTTTATTTCTTTCATAAGCTCTGCAAACGCAGGCATTGAATTAACGATCGTTTCATAGCTCACACAGTATGCGATCCGCACAAATCCCGGACAGGCGAAGGATTTCCCCGGCACCACCAGAATGTTGTGTTCCTTTGCTTTTGCGCAGAATTCCACATCATCGTCTATTGGCGATCTGACGAACAGATAAAACGCCCCCTCCGGGTAGACGCATTGATACCCTGCGTCCGTCAGCCCCTCAAACAGCGCTTTTCTGTTGCGGTCGTATGTGTCGATATCCACCTTGCTGTCTATGCATTTTGCCGCAACTCTCTGTATGAGTGTCGGCGCGTTCACGTAACCAAGCACCCGGTTGGCTATGTTCGCCGCCTGAATCGCATTGTCGAAATCCGCCATCTCACTCGGGAACACCAGGTATCCGATTCTCTCTCCCGGAAGCGACAGGCTTTTGCTCCATGAGTATCCTACAACTGTATTGTCATAGTACTTCGTCACATAAGGAACATTGACGCCGTCATAGGCCAGTTCTCTGTATGGTTCATCAGAAATGATGTAGATCTCCGTTCCCAGTTCTTCCTGCTTCGCCTTCAGAATCTGCGCCAGTCTTCGAATCGTCTCATCGCTGTATACGACGCCCGTCGGGTTGTTCGGTGAGTTGATGATGATAGCACGCGTATTTGGTGTAATCATCTCTTTCATCGCTTCCAGATTCGGCTGGAACGTCATTGTGTCCGCCGGAACAGCGCGTAGGTTCACTCCGTGGTTCTTGGCGTAGTTTCCATACTCCACGAAGTAAGGCGCAAAAGCAAGAATTTCCTCCCCCGGGTCGACCAAAGCTTTAATTGCTACGTTCAGCCCGCTGGCAGCCCCCACGGTCATGATGATGTTCTCCGCCGTGAACGCCGTACCGTGAAGTCCGTTCAGATGTTCAGCCACCGTCTGCCGCACATCCTCATAGCCGGAGTTGCTTTTGTTATAGCCATGGACAAGCAGCGTGTCCTCTTCTTCGAGTATCTCTCTTATTGCGTTGTTCACTTCTTCTGGTGCGGGAACGCTCGGATTTCCCAGACTGAAATCATAAACATTTTCTTTTCCGAATTGGGCGGCCATACGCGCGCCCTCCTCGAACATCGCTCTTATCGCTGAGTTGCCTTCCACATAAGGCATCATGGATTTTGCGGTCATGCGTTTTCCTTTCTTCTTTCTGTGCCGCAGCACATGAACGATTAATATCTATAGTCAAAGACTCTCGTCGTCTTCTTTTCACTTCTCGGCAGGTCGCCGATATCCACTGCTTTCGGCGTGACGCCGACATTGATGACGCTCTTGATCTTGTCCTTGATCGCCTTCTCGAGTTTGCGGCGCTCACCCTTCTTGGTAAAGATGGTCTCAACGAAGAGATTGATCACATCCTTGCCGTCTTCGTGATCGATGAATATCTGGTACTCACTGGAGGCCCCTTCGATATCCTTGAGGCAGTCCTCGATCTGTCCCGGGAAGATGTTGACGCCCTTGACCTTGACCATGTCGTCGGTCCGTCCCAGAATGACGTCGATCCGCGGCAGTTTGCGGCCGCATGGGCATGGTACGTCGTCCGGGATAATCCTCGTCAGGTCGTGGGTCCTGTAGCGGATGAGCGGCGCTCCTTCTTTCTTCAGCGTCGTGATGACCAGTTCACCCAGCTCGCCGTCCGGCAGGACCTTGCCTGTCTTCGGATCGATGACCTCGAAGTAGAGGTAATCGTCGAAGTAGTGCATTCCGGTCTCATACTCACAGTTGATGGCGATGCCCGGTCCGTAGACCTCTGTTAATCCGTAGATATCATAGAGCTCAACGCCCAGCTCGTTGGCGATACGGGCACGCATCTTCGGGCCCCAGCGCTCTGAGCCTATAACGCCTTTCTTCAGTTTGATCGTATCCTTTACGCCGCGTTTTTCGATTTCCTCCGCCAAGAGCAGCGCATAAGAGGAAGTCGCGCAGAGAACAGTTGATTCCATATCCTGCATGAACTTGATCTGCTTATCCGTGTTTCCCGGTCCCATCGGGATCGTCATGGCGCCAAGCTTCTCCGCGCCTAGCTGGAATCCGATACCCGCGGTCCACAGTCCGTATCCGGGCGTGATGTGTATTCTGTCTTTGTTCGTGATGCCGGCAATCTCATAGCAGCGTTTAAACAGCTCCGCCCAGTCCTCAACGTCCTTCTGCGTATAAGGAATGATGCAAGGCAGTCCCGTCGTACCGCTGGAGGAATGAATCCTGACGATTTCCTCATCCGGAACCGCCGCAAGACCCAGTGGATACGCATCTCTCAGGTCGTCCTTTTCTGAGAACGGCAGTTTTTCAAAATCCTCTTTGGTCTTGATGTCCTCCGGATCGATTCCCTTCAGCCGCTTGGCGTAAAAACCGCCTGCCGCCTGAACTCTCGTAATCTGTCTTCTGATGTCCTTCAACGTTGCTTTCTTCATCTTCATAATCGTCTACCTCTCCGCCGCGCACTGCGCGCCCATATGCAAAGCCTTCCTGTTCATTTCGAGCAGTCCCGGTTTCATTCTTGTCTTCAGCGCCGCCTCCATGTCTTCCATGCAAAGGCCCATCGCGCCGCTTGCCGCCAGCGCACCTGTCATTGCCACATTGAGCACCTTTGGTGATCCGCAGGCTTCGATGATCTCGTCAGGATCGATGATCAGGCATCTGCTGCCTTTGCCCTGCAGCCACTGTAGGCATGTGTCCCCTTCATAAGCGCTCTGCCCGAGGGATGCCGTCACTGGCTTCACCTGTTTGCTGCTCAGAATCAGTACGCCGTCCTCTTTCAGGTATTTGATGTTGGCAGCAGCCTCACCCGGTTCGAACCCGATGATCACATCCGCCGTGCCCAGCGGAATCATCGAGGACGCAATCTCCTCGCCGATTCTCACGTGGCTGACGACGCTTCCTCCACGCTGCGCCATGCCGATCGTCTCAGCTGTCTTGGCGCGGAGGCCTTTCGCCATGGCTGCCGCCGCTATAATTCTCGATGCCAGAACCGTCCCCTGTCCTCCGACTCCGCAGAGGAGACAGCTCTTAACCTCACCTTTTGCCATTTGTTCTATCCTCTAATCAATCGCCTCTGCCGGACAGATCTGCGCGCAAAGCCCGCAGCCTGTGCAGAGCGCTCTGTCTATGAGTGCCTTTGGTTTTTCCGATGCAGCCGGACTCTTGTCTGTAATGAGTGCCGGACATCCGATTTCGTTGATGCACCGCATGCAGCCGATGCATTTATCCGGCGCTACGGATTTAGGCTCGTCCGGTTTTACGAGTGCGATACACGGCGACTTGAAGATGATAGCGCGCACGCCGCGCTCGTTCATCGCCTCGCTGACTGCCTTCCTGGATTCCTCCAGATTCTGCGGGTTCACGGTCCTGATGGATTTGACCCCGATGCCCTCGAGTACTTTGCCGATGTCCACCGGGTCGACTTTTTCTCCCATCATCGTTACGCCCATCCCCGGATGAGGCTGGTGTCCCGTCATCGCTGTCGTGGAATTGTCCAGCACGCACAGGATCATGTCTGACTGGTTGTAGACTGCGTTTACAGTCCCCGTGATACCGCTGGCAAAGAATGTGGAATCGCCCACGAACGCGAAACAGATGGTGCCGTCCTCCGCATCGCGCTCCGGAATGCCGGAGCCGTTGATTGCGTGATCCAATCCCTGTGCCATGGTGATTCCCGCCCCCATGCAGAGGCATGTATCCACCATATCCAGCGGCGCGGCATTGCCAAGTGTATAGCATCCGATGTCCCCGCTGTAGATCGCCGGCCGTTTGCCGACTGCTGACTTGACCGCGTAAAATGCGCCTCTGTGCGGACACCCCGCGCAGAGCACCGGTGGTCTTACCGGTAGTTCCGGAGCGTCCTCCGGCTCGCTGTATGCTATCGACGTTTCAACGCCTGTTGCTTCCTCTATGATTTTGCCGACGGCAGTTGCGCTGAGTTCTCCTCCCGGAGGAACTGTCCCGGTCCGTTTCCCTTCTATGAAATTATCGATTTCCAGACTCAGGTTTCCGTATTCATAAATGAGAGCATCCTCAATGTACGGATCCAGTTCCTCGAAGCAGATCACTTTATCTGCAGCGAGCAAAAACTGACGCGCCAGTTCCGTTGGGAACGGATACGGCGTCGTCACCTTGAGCACTGTAAACTCTTCTTCGTGTCCCCGTATCGCTTCTTTGACGTAGGTATATGCTACTCCGCCGCAAGCTATCCCAACCGGGCCGCTTCCCTCGATTGTGTTGCCCTTGTATTCCGAAAACTCTGCTGCAATCTGCGGCTCGCGGTCGGCGATTCTGAGTTTTGCCTGATAAGCGAGCTTCGGAAAGATGACCCATCTGGCCGTGTCCTTTATGAAACCTTCTGCCGGTTCCGGATTCTTTATCTCAGGTACATCGACATCTGCGCATGCGTGGCAGACCCTCGTCGTGGATCTGAGTATGACCGGCGTCTCATGCTCCTCCGAAAACGCAAATGCATCCTGCACGGCCTGGAATGCCTGTTCCGGGCTGTCGCAGTCGAAGCATGGGATGTGAGCATAACGGGCGAAGCTCCTCGTGTCCTGTTCGGTCTGGGATGATATCGGGCCCGGATCGTCGCAGACATAAATGACCATACCGCCCTTCACGCCGATATAGTTGACGCACATAACAGGGTCTGAAGCGACGTTCAGCCCCATCTGTTTCATAGTGACCAGACTGCGTGCCCCTGCGTACGCAGCGCCCGCTGCAACTTCTGCTCCTGCCTTTTCGTTTACGGACCATTCCACATAAACATGGCCGGGGTTTCTCTTCGCAATTGTTTCAAGTACTTCTGAAGACGGCGTGCCAGGATAACCCGCCACGACCTGCACTCCTGCCGCCAGCGCACCCATAGCCACCGCTTCATTTCCCATTAACAGTTCTCTCATGTCCTTCCCTTCTGCTGCACATACCAATACAAAATATAGTATAACACAAAACCGCCTCATTGAGGCGGTTCGTTGCGTGTAATTTCAACATTTCCGGAGACCGTTCCGGGGATGCCCGGCGAGCGGACGGCCGTCGGGTAATCAAGGCTCTGGCGGCGCAGCGGGATTCTGCTTTTGCCTGAAGCCGAGCATCGTGTTCAGCGTCTTCGCCTGGATCCCTGCGAAGAGGATTCCCATAATCACGCACCGCAGGCCATAGGTGTAGAGGCCCAGCAAAAGTACGATGATGTTGATGGCGTACATAGCGTAGGCGACCGGGATTTTCTCGTTCCGCTTGTGCAGGATGAGCGCGATGGTATCCATGCCCACCGCAGTGGAGTCATTGCTCAGGCAGAAATAGTATCCCGCTCCTACGACGATAGCAGCCGCAATCAGTTCCAGGGCGAGCCCGACAGTAATCACCGGCGTGCTGTCCGGCATGGTCATGCTTCCAATCGGCCCAAACTGCCCGAACCGGACCATCGCGTCAATGACTTCTGCCGGAACGATCAGGGTGAAGAAGTTGAACGCCGCCACCCCGACTGCGCAGCTGTATATGCTGGCAACGAAAATGTCCCTTCCCAAAAAGATGCAGCAGAGCGCTGCCAGGATCGCCGTCACGATCGTCACCCACGCATTGACCGGCAGCACATCCGTTACCGGAAGTCTGGAAAGAATCATGCTGAAACTGGTCACGCCACCGTTGATGATTCCGTGGGGTACCGTCACCAGCACATAGGCGAAATTGAGTATGGCAAGACCAAATGCAATCAGCAGATAGCGCTTTACCTGCTGCGCCGCCGTGCGGAATGTGACCTCGCTACTATCTATGGTATCTATTACGTTGTCGTTTCCTCTGTTGTCCATCCTTCTGTCCGCTGTTCTGTCTGCCGTTTTGCCTGATGTTTATACATATCTGCAGATGTATCCGTTCATCCGCACGCTCCAGCCTAGTTCATTCTCTTTCATGACATCGGTACGGAGACGTGCGCGTTCGATGCTGCCCAGACGATTCATGTCGTTCAGATCATAGGCGCGCAGTGTCCTGCGCAAAAGCTGGAAGACCCGGCGGTCCTCTTCGGGAAGATCCAGATAGCGGTCGACCAGCTGCAGCAAGCGCCTTTTATCTGAAACATACCCTTCTACATTCTGCAGAAGGTTGATCATATGGTCGCTGATGAGATACGTCGAGATACTGTCATCTGCCAACTCGATCACACGCCGGATCTCGCGGACTTTATCGTCATCACCGCACAGTTCAAACTTTCCTTCTTCCCAATCCTGATAGAGTTCCGTCCCCGGTTTGATCGCAGCCGTTCTGATGCGGACGAAATCGGGGCCAACCGCATTGATGACCTCCGCAGTGCCCTCTGCGTTGTCTGCGGACAGGTCTTTTCCTCCGACGCCCGGCATGAAGTAGATGCTCAATTCAATGCCGCCTTCTTTGATCGCGCGGCCGGCGCGAATCTGCTGTTCCTGCGTAACACCCTTGTTGATGCGCTTAAGCACCGCGTCTGATCCTGACTCAAACCCGGAGTGGATACGGTCCAGACCTGCTGCCTTGAGCTCTGCAAAGTCCGCCGCTGAAGAACGGGACAGGTTCTCCGCTCTGCCGTAGGAAGTAATCCGTTTGATCTGCGGGAAAACCTGACGCAGGTAAAAGAGGACATCTGTCAGTCTCCCGCTGCTCAGTGCAGTACTGTTGCCATCCTGCAGAAAGACATTTTCACCTCCGGCCAAAAGCCAGTTGGCGACGGTGTACATGCATTGACGTTCTTCATCATCGGCAAGGGCAGATAGTTCCGCATTGATTCCGTCGATGTCCCAGGATGAGCCCGGGTTGTCTGTATATTGATACTTCCGAACACGGTCTGCCCAATAGGCGATGTTGTCGATGTCTGCCCGGATGCTGTCCGCGCTGTAAGCCTTGAAATTTGTATGGCGGTACAGCTGACAGAACCGGCATTTGTTCCAGGTGCAGCCGTTGGTCACTTGGATCAGCAGGCTGTTCGCTTCGCTTGGCGGGCGGATCGGTCCGATCCTGAATACTTTATCACTCATCTAAATCACATCCCCAGTACATCCGCGTGCGTTCCTGTACGCATCAACAGCAGAATCAAATCGTGTTCCTCGATCCTGTAGATCAGAAGCCAGTCCGGGACGATATGACATTCCCGGAATCCGGACAGAGGGCCGCTCAGATTGTGATCATGATGCTTCAATTCAAGCGGCTCGCCTGCCGCCAGTTTATCCACCGTTTTCCCAAGCAGGCTTAAATCGCAGTTCCTCTTCTGCAGTCTTTTAAGATCTCTTTTAAATCTGTTTGAGAGAACGATGTTATACTTCATGAAAAACATCCTCCATCGCTTCTGCGAACGAACGGTATCTTTTATACTCCGCTGGGTTGTTCATCATGTCATAGTATTCCCCGACCGCAGCCATGGTTTCCCGGTTCATAGTCTCCCGCTTAATTTCAAACGGGATCGCCTGAGCCTGTACCGCCTGTTTCAGAAAAATCGTTACCGCTGTAGTAAGGTCCATTCCGAGCGCGTGAAACAGCTCCTGCGCATTTCGCTTCAGGTCCTGATCCAGGTTGATGTTCGTGCTCACCTTAGCCATATTCTACCCTCCTTATAAATATAATCCGCACATATTATTGCATATTATGCGCGGATTATCAACTGATTATGCTCATCTTTATGATTTTGCATTGGGATTCCGAGACGCTTAGAGAAGGCGAGTCGTAGTATTTTGATCCATAAAAAGAAAAAACTATGACGGTCCGAAGACAGCAAATGAAATCGGCAATTGAAAAGGGGCTGCGGTTAGCGCCGCAGCCCCGAATGTTGATATTTTGTGATTACATCTCTACGATGACGGATGTTCCCATGCCGCCGCCGATGCACAGAGTTGCGAGACCATAGTGGCTTCCTCTTCTCTGCA
>CACYBO010000179.1 GCA_902772685.1 uncultured Eubacteriales bacterium
AGCAGTTTGCCTCCGATGGCTGTTCTGAATGTTTTGTAATCTTCGTACTTCATAATTTACAACTACCTCCTGTAAATTTGACTTCCCTGCCGCGAAGACAGCGGCATATAAACGATAAAAGGCGGGGGTGCCAAGCAGCCCCGCCAATGAATGACTGTGTTACTTTCTGAGTCCCAGTCTTGCGATCAGTGATCTGTATCTCTCAAGGTCGTTCTCCTTAAGATAGTTGAGAAGATTTCTTCTCTGTCCTACCATCTTCAGAAGGCCTCTTCTTGAATGGTGATCCTTGTGATGAACCTTCAGATGCTCATTCAGATCATTGATTCTGTAAGTCAGAATTGCAACCTGTACCTCTGGGGATCCAGTGTCGCCTTCTTTCAGCTGATACTCTTTGATGATCTCTGCTTTCTTTTCCGGTGTTATCATTGTTTTCCTCCTTGTTCTTCATACGCCTGCAGATAAGCCGCCGTCGGAGTGTCGCACGTCCGATCCGCAGGTAAAAAATCATGCTTAGATATACTATCATGCATATCAGGCAAATGCAAGATATTTATTTCCGGCGCGGCGATGGCTGGCTTTTATCTGATAATGCTCTTGTCAACTGTTCTGGTCCTTCTCATTCAGAAACTTCGCATAGGATGCCTTTGCCGCATCTGTTATGAGCTGTAACACATGTTCTTTGGCGTATTCCAGAGTCATATCTTCCGTCTTGATCCCAACTATCTCCCGAACGCCTTCAATACAGCCGTTCTTCATTTCCGGATCCACATCTCCGGCTATGATAACGGAAGGTTTATCGAAACGGTTTGCCAAAGTGATGATTCCAAACGGAGCCTTGCCGCTCAATGTCTGTGAATCGCACTTTCCTTCGCCAGTAAAGACAATATCGGAATTCTTTATTTTTTCTTCAACCTCCAGCAGCTCGGAAATGATCTTAACGCCTTCCTGCAGTCTGGCGTTCAGGAATGCTACTGTTCCCGCTCCCAAACCGCCTGCAGCGCCTGCTCCCGGAATATCCTTCACGTCTTTATGAAGATCACGTTTGATGATTTCCGCCAGATGGCTGAGATTTCTGTCGAGTACTATGACATTCTCTTCAGTTGCACCCTTTTGCGGTCCGAACACATGGCTTGCGCCGTTAATTCCACATAAAGGGTTTCTTACATCACATGCAACTCTGAAGTCTACATCCTTTATTCTCGGGTCGACGTTCTCTTTTTTGATTTCATGAAGATCACTCAGACTGCCGCCGCCGAAGCTGATCTCCTGTCCGTTCGCATCCAGAAACTCATAACCAAGGGCTGCAGCCATACCGCATCCACCGTCGTTGGTTGCGCTTCCTCCAAGACCGATGATGAATTTTCTGCATCCCCTGCCCAAAGCGTCTCGGATTATCTGCCCAACGCCATAGGTGGTGGTTCTGAGCGGATTCCGTTCATCTTCGCTGAGAAGCGTGAAACCTGCAGCCTGCGCCATCTCGATAATGCAAACGCCGCTTGGAAGTATCGCATACTCTGCATTAACCTGCTTCCCTGCTGGACCGGTAACACATATATCTATTAACTTGCCGTCATACGCTGCAGCCAGATTCTCCACTGTTCCCTCGCCCCCATCGGCCATAGGTGACAGAATCACTTCCGCGTCACGCTCTACTTCCTGTATGCCTTCTCGCATTGCCTGGCATACTTCGAGAGCTGTGGCGCTTCCCTTGAATGAATCCGGTGCTAACAAAATTCGCATGTTTCTATGTTCTCCAACGGTTATATCAGCTTCCCGCTACTCTACGATCTCCCAGGTCTTCTTGATCTTCGTGTCGAGAGTGATGCCGAGTTCGGCAGCATACTTAAAGTATTCGTCAACCTGCTCGTCCGTCAGCATATCGGATGATATCACGCCGGTCGTACCTTCAAACTTATCGTTGATGAAGAGTCTTGAGAACATGTATCCGCCCTGTCCTGTCAGGTACATCTCTCCCGTCATCTTATCCAGTTCAAAGGATTCCACGAACCCCGGAGCGTTCACGTGAACTTCAACCAGAATGCCCTCATCGTCCTTGCGGCCGTAAGCTTCGATTACCATGCATCCTGAGTCGAGCGCCATGCCTTCATCGACGAAGGACTTGATTTCGTCTTCATACTTCGGCGCGTGCGGCAGATGGCTCAATACGAAATCAAACGGTACGATCTTCTGCCCGTTGAAATCTTCTTCCTCGTGACTGAGCAGCCCTGCTTCATACAATGGAGCAGCGAAGTCCATTCCCGCTCCCGCGTACTTGAAGTAAGCGTTCTTGCATCCCTTGAAGTGCGTATCCGCATTGAAACTGTACTGCAAAGGCTCATCGTGGCAGTGTTCACGGAATGTGATTCTCTCTTCCATGTATGGGTACTTCCTTGTGATCGGTCTTCCAAAGGCAGGCGTGTTAATCAGTTTCCCTCCTTCAAAGGCAAGCGCCATCTCGCTCATATCAGTGAGGGCCGTAACAGGTGACCACCAGAATGGCTGGAAGCGCTTTGCGATGGCCCCTTCCCATACGAAATTGTATATCGTATCGCACTTGTCCAGGTATCTCATAGCGTATTTCGTAGCAGCGCAAATCAGCCCCGGTGCTGAACCTGTTCCGAATATCGCCAGCTTGCCGATTTCCTTGAACTTCGGTCCGTATAACTCAAACATAGCCCGGATGCTTCTGTACCAGTTCAGCGTGTCAGGATCCTCGAAATCCGGTTCGTCTCCGGCCGCGATGGCCGCCTTGCCCAGATCGCTCTCAGCCCACATATCACCGAGCGCCGTCGTGCCCGCATAGTCCTGATAATTGGCCTTCACAATCAGAGCCGCATCGAGTACGTTCTGCGTGCATTCCAAAGGCAGTCCGTTCAGGATCAGGTCCACACCTTCCGCAGCCTTGACGATGCTGTCCAGATCGTGTGCGTCTACAAATGCGCCTTTGGCCTTTGTCAGCTGTCCGACGATGCTGTCCACCGCCTGCTGATCGTAATCCGCGCAGATGATTTCTCCCACTTCCGGTTCTGCGTC
>CACYBO010000180.1 GCA_902772685.1 uncultured Eubacteriales bacterium
ATATATTACATCTTTCGCTTTTTTCGAGTGAGAATGACCTGATTTTGTGGTATGATTAAAAGGCATTAATATAACATACGGCATTTCTGCTTATGGAAAATGCCCTGCAGAAACAAACACAGACATCTTCAAAGAGGAGATCATATGTCAGAAAGAAATGATATAACAGTAAAAGATCTGTTCCGCAGACCGGAAGATTTTGCGGACAAAGACATCGAGCTCAGCGGATGGGCGCGCCAGAACAGAGGCTCCAACAAATTCGGCTTCATACAGCTGAACGACGGATCATTCTTCACACCTGTCCAGGTAGTATATGAGAAAGAGAACATCGATAATTTTGATGAGATCGCAAAACTCGCACTTTCATCCGGAATCAAAGTGACCGGAAAGTTCGTGCTCACACCGGACGCAAAGCAGCCGTTTGAGATACACGCGTCAAAGATCGAAGTCCTTGCGGAATCATCTGCAGAATACCCTCTGCAGAACAAGCGTCACTCCATGGAGTTCCTGCGCGAGATCGCACACCTCCGTCCGAGGAGCAACACGTTCGCGGCAGTATTCAGAGTGCGTTCACTCATATCATATGCCATCCATAAATTCTTCCAGGAACAGGGTTTTGTTTATGTACATACGCCTATCATCACTGAAAGCGATGCCGAGGGCGCAGGTGAAATGTTCCGCGTAACGACACTTGACCCTGACGACCTTCCAAGAACGGAAGACGGCAAGATCGACTGGTCGAAGGACTTCTTCGGAAAACCAACGAACCTCACGGTAAGCGGACAGCTGGAGGCAGAGATTTTTGCTCTCGCATTCAGAGACGTCTACACATTCGGACCTACATTCAGAGCAGAGAACTCCAACACTCAGAGACATGCGGCAGAGTTCTGGATGATCGAACCTGAGATCGCGTTCGCAGATCTGGAAGATGCCATGGATCTCGCTGAAGCGATGGTAAAATACATTCTCAGATTCGTGATGGAGAACGCTCCTGAGGAGATGGACTTCTTCAACCAGCGCATCGACCGCGGCCTTCTCGACAGACTTCACAACGTGGTGGATTCAGACTTCGAGAGACTTCCATACACAGAAGCCATCGACATCCTGACAAAGGCAGACAAGAAGTTTGACTTTGATCCTTACTGGGGATGCGACCTTCAGACGGAACACGAAAGATACCTCACAGAAGAGGTATTCAAAAAGCCTGTATTCGTCACAGACTATCCAAAGGACATCAAGGCCTTCTACATGCGCATGAACGATGACGGCAAGACTGTTGCGGCAAGCGACCTTCTCGTTCCGGGGATCGGCGAGATCATCGGCGGAAGCCAGAGAGAAGAAAGACTCGACATCCTCGACGCACGCATGGATGAACTCGGCATGGATAAGGAAAACTACTGGTGGTACAGAGAGCTCCGCAAATACGGCGGAGTCAAGCACGCAGGCTACGGCCTCGGCTTCGAGCGTATGATCATGTACGCGACTGGCATGAGCAATATCAGAGACGTACTGCCGTTCCCACGTACACCAAAGACCGCAGAATTCTAAATGTGCTTTTAGGGACAGACCCTAAGAAGGAGAAATAAATGAGTAAATTCAATGCAGCTAACTTCTATGTAGAGTGTAAGGAATTGTTCCAGAGCTATGCTAACGCTCTCGGATATGCAATGGATGGTATCGAAGAGGTGCCTGACCTCAAGCCAAGACGCGAGCTCTTCGTTGCCACTCTTCTCGGCGACAAAGCCCTGTCGGACGCTTGTCATAACGACCCTACGATCTACTACTACAACGTGATCCGCTACTGCCTCACAGCCGGCATCGAGTACGGCGCTCAGTGGCAGGTAAAGCCAGAGGGTTTTGAAGAAAAGGGTTACGACGAGATCCTGTATAAAAACAACGTAGGAAGAAGTTCTACAGATATAACCACAGACATCTGCCCTTCCCCGACAGCGTGGAAACAGTTCCTTATCGGACTTCACAGAGTGTGGAGCAGCCAGATGCAGCCATACATCAAAACAGGCGATGATAAATCTGTTGAAGCGGCTGCCGCTACCGAAGAACAGTCAGAAGCTGTCCTTCAGTCCTGCTTCGCTATCTTCCAGCTGGGCATAGCCATCGCGCTTGAAAAGTTCGATGCGCCTGACGAGGCTG
>CACYBO010000181.1 GCA_902772685.1 uncultured Eubacteriales bacterium
AGCTCCGGAAAGATGACCAAATCGACATCTTTTTCGGATGTCACCTTGTCGAGCATGGAACACATTTTGGCAATATTGTCATCCTTTGTTCCCAATCCCGACTGCATCTGGCAACACGCAATCGCAACTTTATCTTTTTTCATGCATACCTCCTTATCGTGTCAACAGATCATTTTCTAATTGACCAATACAAGGAGCAAAACCTGTGCCAATTTGAAAAAGCCTGTTTTTCAACACTTTTGAATAATAAAGAATGAGATATTATTCAAAATCGAATAATATCTCAAATAATGAATAGATTCTATTCATTTATGAACTATTATATTCTATTCTGAATAACCTTTTACGTATTTTTTGAGTTTTCTGTACGCCGTAGGCTGACTTATTGAAAGAGCTTTCGCAACTTTTGTTGAACTTCTGTATTTTTCCCAGGCCTTCGTGAAGCAGTCGCTCTCAATCTTCTCCATGAACTGATTCAGGTCGAGCGATTCGAACTCCTCAACTTCTTCGAGATAGTTCTTCACGCCTGCCGTCTCAAAACTTATCTCCTCGATCGTGTCGCCTTCCGTCATCATCGCGGCGCGCTCAACGACGTTCGACAGCTCCCTGACGTTGCCCGGCCAGGAATAATTGACCAGACTCTGAAGGGCCTTCGGATCGAAGGTCTTGTTTCTCTGGTACTTCTCATTGAACTCTTCGAGGAAATGCTCGCACAGAGGAATAATGTCGTCCTTTCTCTTCTTGAGCGGAAGCACATCCAGATGAAGCACGTTCAGCCTGTAATACAGATCCTCTCTAAGCTCTCCATCGGCGACAGCCTTGTCGATGTCTTTATTCGTTGCGGTTATCAGTCTGAAATCGACCTTCTTCGCTTTCACTCCGCCGACGCGCGCAACTGTCTTGTCCTGGATTACGGAGAGCAGTTTCGCCTGAAGGGACAGAGACATCTCCGATATCTCATCGAGGAACAGAGTCCCCTTGTCAGCGAGTTCTATGAGTCCCGCCTTGCCCTTCTCTGAAGCGCCCGTAAAAGCACCTTTCTCATACCCGAACAACTCCGACTCCATAAGAGTCTCTGGAATCGCCGCGCAGTTCATCTCGATAAACGGCCCCTCGCTTCGCGGACTGAGCTTGTGTATCTGTCTTGCGTACATCGTTTTGCCGACCCCCGACGGACCGGTAATAATAACATTCGCGTCATACTCGGCGATGGTTTTCATGCTCGCCGCTACGGCTTTGGATTCTTCGGAAACCGTTATAATGAAGTCCTCTGGATCTCCTCCGCGCAGGCGGTCGAGTTCAGAGCGGTACTTTCTGATTTTTTCCTGGAGTTCCTCTATTTCTGTAATGTCTCTGGAATAGCTGATTACGAAGCTGATGCTGCCCCCGTCATCAAATACAGGCGTGGCTGTAACCAGCTTGTCTCTGTCCTTGTGATTCTTCTGCTGAAGACTTAATTTCTTTTTTTCTTCCAGAACGCGGGAGACAATTGACGGCTTGAAATACCCTTCCTCCTCGAGCTGATACACCGTCTTCCCGACAACGTCATCTCTGTTCAGGCCGTACTCTTCCTCAAAAGTCGAGTTGACCGCAATCACCTTTCCTTCACTGTCGCTTATAAGCAGATCGTCATAAATCGCGTCGAGAATAAGGTCGAGATTATCAATCAGCTCCTTCGCCGGAATGCTGTTTTTATCATGTTTCATTTCAGTTTACCTTTCAACGGCGTACGCCCTGACCGGCGCCCCATCGGATCCCCTCAGCTTCATCGGAGCGAAGCAAAAGCAATAACGCTTCTCGGGATCAAGCTCAAGCGAGTTGTTAACGTTTTCAACAATCAGCACTTCATTGCCAAGGAATATCGGGTGCGTGTCCCACTGCTCCCACAGGGTAGGATCCACGTTCAGAAAATCCACCGCCACGATGCTGACGCCCCATTTGACCAGAAGCCGCGCCGCCTCTTTGGAAACATACGGATGATTCAGATAGGCCTCCTCTCCGTACTTCTCGCACCAGCCCGTCTGCATTAACAGGAAATCCCCCTTACAAACCGCCTCCTGCAAAGGCAGCAGATCCTCTTCTGTAATCGCTTCTCCCGCCTTCTTGTGCCGCAGATCAGCAACGACGCCTTCTCCTATAAACCGGGAGACTGGATAATCTGTTATGCTCTTTCCCTCCGCCAGAAAATGATAAGGCGCGTCTATATGTGTGCCGGCATGGCTGCCGCACATAAGATAATCCACATGGCAGCCATCCTCTTCGTGTGTGCACGCTTCCTCCAGCGAAATCACGGGATCTCCCGGATACGCCATCATGCCTGTATGAATCTCATGCGTCAGATCTATAATCTTCACCTTTGCCTCCTGATTTTTTTCATAATTATAGCACAGAAGCAAACCGCAAAGAACGGCAAGTTATTCGTTTGTGAATAACTTGCCGCAGTCCACTCCGATTGTGGATGTTTTTACAGAACCTTCTCCAGCGCGTCCGCAGACTTTCTCTTCTTCTGCTCCTGCAG
>CACYBO010000182.1 GCA_902772685.1 uncultured Eubacteriales bacterium
CGCAACCTGGTCGGGACCGCTGGACATCCTTCCGTTCATCGCGATGACAGTCGGCACCTTCGGCTACTGGACGAACAGCGCCAAAAAGCTCCGCATGGCGGAAATCTTCTGCGTTTCACCGGCGTGGATGACCTATGACTTGATCGAAGGAGCTTACGGAGGCGTACTGAATGAACTGGTAATACTTGCTTCCATCGTATTTTCAATCATCCGTTTCGGATGGAAGGGACTGGACGATCCGAGCTTTACAGGGAAAGAAAACCTGAGTTTTTCAGAGAAAGGAGAATCAGAATGCCGGGCGTAGGAACACTCATAGACATGTCGGGAATCATCGCAGGCGGTGCGACGGCGCTGGCCTTCGGCAGACTATTCTCCGACCAGATGAAAAACATGATGATGACAGTATGCGGCATCTCCGTGTTCGTCATCGGCATCACGGGAATCATGCAGGGTATGCTGAGCGTATCAGGCGGCACCGTATCCGTGAACGGATCTATTCCGCTTCTCATCAGCCTGGTGGCAGGCGCGGCGATCGGCGAGGCTCTCGGCATCGAGAAGGGAATCAACCGGTTGGGATTGCTTTTGCAAAAGCAGGTCAAACAGGGTGACGGCGAAGGGTTCGCCAACGGATTTGTGAAGGCGTCCATGGTCGTCGGCATCGGCGCGATGGCCGTCATGGGTCCGATCACAGAAGGACTCTACGGCGACCACTCCATGCTCATCGCCAAAGCCGCGATTGATTTTGTATTCATCATGGTGCTGACGATTCCATACGGCAAGGGGTGCATTTTCGCCTCCGTGCCGGTGGGGATTCTACAGGGCAGTCTGACGCTGGTTGCGTGTCAGACAAAAGCACTGCTGACGGACGCGGCTCTGGCTTCGCTGACGACGACCGGATCCATCATGATTATGTGCCTTGGGATCAATCTGATCTGGAATAAAGAAATCAGGGTGGCGAATATGCTGCCGATGGTCGTAATCGGTGTGGCGTTATCCTACATACCTGGGTTATAATTTGGTTAAGAACAGGAGGTAAGAAAGATGTTCAGGAAAATGAGAAGATTCAAGCAGCAGATCTCAGATGAAGAGTGCATTAAGGTATTAAAAGAAGCTAAGCGAGGCGTACTCAGCGTACTGGGGGATGACGGTTATCCGTACGGTCTGCCGGTCAGCCACTGGTACAATGAAGCGGACGGCAAGATCTACTTCCACGGAGCAAAGTCAGGACACAAGCTTGATGCGGTCAAGGCGTGCGACAAGGTATCGTTCTGCGCTATGGATGAAGGCTATCGTGAAGAGGGTGACTGGGCACTGAATATCAAGAGCGTCATCACATTCGGCAGAATCCGGTTCTACTCCTATGAAGAAGAGCCTGAGAAGGTAAGAGAGGTTTGTGTTGGTATCAGCTCGAAGTTCACAGAAGATCCGGACAAGTATGCAGATGATGAGATCGCGAAGGTCGGCAAAAACGTCCTGATCTTTGAGATCACACCGGAGCACATGACAGGAAAACTGGTCAACGAAGCATAAGAGGAGTCGATTATCTAATCACAGAACGAAGAGTCTGCATCGCGGCGTCGATCAGATTGCCGGTTCCGGTATCCGCAATTCCCGCGATCAGCGTGTCACACATATTGAACGGAATGAGGATACGGGTTGCCTTTGCCTGTGCTACAGACTGGGCGATGGTTCCAGTGATTTCCCCGAGCATGGCATCTGTGATGACAATGCCGACCGGACCGATAATGATATCTGCAGTTTTGCAGGCTACGACTACGGGGTTTTCGCCGGTGGCGCCCTGATCAGCACCAGCTTTGATCATAGCCGCTGTGGCAATACTGTTTGTTCCGACAGCGATGACGTGTTCCGCCGGATAGTCTCTTTTGATTCGTGCGACGAGCTGTTTTCCGACACCGCCGCCCTGTGCATCTATAACCAGAATATTCATAAGACTCACCTCAACTGAAGGGTATCATAAGAACGAAAACGCATGAAGCCCCATAGGGGGATAATAAGCGATCCCATCGATGGGCACTATAAATCGATGGGATCGTAAAAATGTAATCAGAGAATCAGTTATCTCTTTGTTAATGCTGCCTTTACGGTTCCTCTCGGATCTGTAACCAGAACGATGACGGTCCAGATTACGAGCGCCAGAGCAACGACCGCAAATCCAAGGAAGCCGTCGTTCAGCATATCTGCGCCTGCCGGAGCGAAATAGTCTGCTCCCAGCTCTGAAAACTCAAACACAGCATCGATCATCCACATCAGGGAAGCGCCCCAGAACATCCAGCACAGGACGCCAACCTTGAGGTCACGCAGCGCAGGCTTGGTGTACCATACCAGCGTAGCGACTACTGCGGCAAAAAGTGTAATCAATAAAGTCATCTTACACCTCCTGTGATACTGCAGGAGCTTCTTTTTCAGCTCTGTTTTCAATAACGTTTGATACGATAACCATTCCTACCCACACCGCTGTGATTAGAATCGCCATGCATACACCTACGGTCGACATTTCATGCAGCATGACCGCTGTATCCGCCGGATCCGATGCCGCCGTCAGGAATGGTGGGAACGGAACGACTTCTCCATGCCACAGGTGTTCGAAGCAGAGCAGAACAGCGCCGCCCCAAAGCATATTGGAAAGCCATCTGAGCTTTCTCACGAATGACATTTTCGCAGGCTTTTCCTGAACTTCAGCGCCAGTTTCAATGCTTACATCTGTGTAGTCCTTCTTTTCGTCCTTTGCTGTCTTTGCAATGACTGTTGTAACGATTGCTTCTGCTGTTGGTACTAAAAAGCACGCCATAATAAAACCTCCTTATAAAAACAACCACGAGAAGCTCACAGCATTCTTGCCTGGTTAGAGCTTTCGTGGTTCTTCTGAACACCGATTTCTTCATGAAATCACTGACTGTATAGTAACGTGTACCTGCCGCCTGCACAAGCCCCGTGGGGGGATATTGATTTCGGAAGATGATTAATGCATCTGCAGTACAATTAGGATATAATAGCGATATAAAGAAAGAAACCATAATGGAGAGGCAACTATGCGAACTATTTCGGAACATGGGTATATAACTTATCCGAGGAGGTTCGACGCGTACAGGTGGTACAAGCCGATTATTGTTGGCTTACTGTTTTTTGTTTTTGTTTTTATCTGCGCGGTTGCAATCGGTCCGGTCACAAAACTGCTTTTCGGAGCGTCAGGCAGCAGCACGGGTTATGATGATATGGATTTATATACAGCAGCAGGGGCGTTCAATGCTATAGGACAGGCAGTCCTGCCTGCACTGGGACTGGTCATTGCCGCGCTGATTGTCAAAGACCGTCCGCTCTCCTCGTATTTCTCCTCCATGGGAGGCTGGAGATGGGGCGTGTTCCTGAAGACCTTTGCAGTTGGTTTGCCCCTTGTCGGAATACCGGTTGCAGCGTTCTGCCTGATGCAGGGAAACAGCGGCGATATAAGGTTCTCGGTCGGCGGTGTTCGCCCTCCAAAGCCCAAAAGGCGCAGACGGTTCAAGAGAATGCTGCTTTGGCTGGCGGTCTGGCTGCAGGATTTCATGCGGCTGAAGACAAATTTCAAAGTGCCGGAAGCGGAAGCCAAGACAGCCCCGGTCAACGATGGCCAGATCGTGATCAACAAGGGATACGTTTCGAAACCGGAAGGATTGAAACCACTATAAACAGTGAAGCAGAGGAAACGATGATATTCAAAAGCAAATTGTTTAATGAACTGACAGCAGAGGAACTCTACGAAATACTGAAATCCAGAAATGAGATCTTCGTGATAGAGCAGGAATGCATTTTTCAGGACTGCGATGACCGGGACTATGGGTACCATGTCCTCGGCAGAAATGAATCCGGCAGAGTGGCTGCGTATATGAGAATTTATGAGATTGATGAAGCACCGGATGTCATCCTGATCGACGGAAAGGCGATCTGGTCGGGGAACCTCACGGAGGAGCAGCTCAAAGCGGGTACGAAGATGCCCGATTACCATGATGGATCCGGAGAGGGGAAAGCAAACGGAGAGAACGTTCGCACCGTGCAAATGGGCCGGGTTCTGACGCTGGAACACGGCACAGGACTTGGGAAAATACTTCTCGAAGAGGGAATACAGACTGCCTGGAATCAGATGGGGGCAGACAGGATCTTCATCGAAGCTGAGGACTATGTAGAGGGGTATTATGCAAAGGCAGGATTCGTCCGCACATCAGATGTGTTTCTGAAAGACGATATCCCGCACATCCATATGGAGCTGTGGAAGAATGATTCCCGTTAGGATGAGAACTGCGCCGATCATGCGGGAAAAATTTGCATAAAAATACGATATACCGTATACTGTTTAGCGGTTTCGTATGCTAAAATACAAATATAATCAATAAGCGGATAGGATTTGACCGCAGGAACCATGTGACAGCAACCCGTTGCATGATTTCTGCGGTTTTTTTAACCATGTTTTTCAAAGGAGGCCAGCAGCAATGTCAGATGTAAGTGAAAGAAGAAAGAAGGCAGTCGCCTGGGCGGAGGAGATCGTATCCTATGTAGACAACGACCCGCGCCCAATTGTCAAGTGCAAAGAGTCAAGACCAATTACCGACATTAAGGATCTGCTGGTTTCGAGTGCAGAGCTTTATGGGGACAATGTTGCATATCTGCAGAAATGGGATAGAAATGGAAAATACGAGCCAATTACATACAAGGAAACCCTGGCTGATGTAAACGGCATTGGAACGTGGATGATGGACAAGGGACTGACCGGGAAGAGAGTTGCTGTCATCGGACCAAACTGCTACCAATGGTGCAGTACGTATTTGGCCGTTACCGGCGGCATCGGGTGCATCGTCCCGCTGGATAAAGAATTAAATGCCGAAGAATTGAAGAATCAGATCCAGAGATCCGAGGTCTCTGCAGTAGTGTTCGACAGTAAGCATCAGGAAGTGTTCAAGAACATTAAAGCAGACGGAGACACAAATCTGGAAGTTCTTGTGAATTTTGACACCGACGAAGAAAGTGACGGCGTCTACGCGTGGAAGCAGATGAAAGAGGAAGGCAAGAAACTGATTGATGCCGGCAATCTCGATTACGTGAATGCAGAAGTGGATAACGAAGTCATGAGCATTCTTATCTTTACTTCCGGAACGATGGGCAAACCAAAAGGCGTCATGCTCAGCCAGAGAAACGTTTGCGCCGAGCTGATGATTGCGCCGACAACCTTTGATCTCAGACAGGATGACATCTATCTGTCCTTCCTGCCTTTGCACCATACTTATGAGTGCACGTGCTGCTTCCTGATGGCCATATACAAAGGCTCAGCCGTTGCGTTCTGCCAGGGACTGACGTATATCACGAAAAACCTGAAGGAAGTCAGACCTACAATGATGCTGGGCGTACCGGCGCTCTACGAGAAACTGTACCAGAGGATCTGGAAAAATGTGCGCAGGCAGGGAAAAGAAGAAGCGTTGCAGAGAGCGATTAAAATCAACCATATCGCGAAGAAAATCCATATCGATTTAGGAGATAAATTCTTTAAGGATATCCGTGATGTATTCGGCGGCAGAATGAGGACTCTCATCTGCGGCGGCGCCAAAATTGATCCGCAGATTCTGGATGGGCTGCGCGAATTTGGGTTCAACGCGCTGCAGGGATATGGCCTGACCGAGGCTGCCCCGATGGGCGCTTTCAATCCGCAGGACGCACCGAACTCACGGTCCATCGGCGTGCCGTTCCCGGGACAGGATATCAAGGCAATCAATCCTGACGAAGAAGGCATCGGCGAGATCTGCATCAAAGGTCCGAATATTATGCTGGGTTATTACGACGATCCGGAAGAGACGGCAAGGGTCCTCGATGAAGATGGCTGGTTCCATACAGGCGATCTGGGATTTGTTGATACCAGCGGGTATGCATATCTGACAGGCCGCGCGAAGAACGTGATTGTTACGACGAAAGGGAAAAACGTGTTCCCGGAGGAAATCGAGTATCAGCTCAATTTGGTTCGTTTTATAGCTGAATCATTCGTGTTTGAAGACACCAAAAACTCCGGGGAAGACACCGTAATCGTGGCTTCTGTCAAGGTCGATCCGGAAGAGATCGAAGAACTCCTTGGACCGGATTACTCCGAAGAGGATGTGAAGAATGCAATTTGGAAAGAAGTAGACCGGATCAATCAGGAAGCGCCGGTATACAGGAGAATCAAGAAAGTCATCCATCGAAAGACTGATTTCGTCCACAACACTTCTTCCAAGCTTATGCGAATGGTCGAGGAAAACAAGGCGGAAGAGTAGGGTTACAGTTGATAATAATGTTGCATTGTCGGCAGACTGTAGTTAAACTATTCCATATAGAAGCCATAAGGAGGTCGCTGCATTATGAAAAAAAACTCTAAAAAAGGTTTGGTTGTCTTTTGGATTTCTCTGGCCGCACTGGTATGTGCAGATGTTAATTTGAATGATTCACTGAATGAGCTTGCAGATAAAGAACAAGAGTAAAGTGAGGTGACATGTAAACTATGGAAAGAAAGCATCTGATCAGGGATTTGATCGTGTTGTGGATTTCTGTGACAGCATTTTTATGTGCGATTCTTAATTTGCATGTTTCCAGAAATATGCGCAAGTCATAATAAGACAATAATTGACATGAATCAAAGAGAAAAAAGAACCATGATCCACCGGAAACTGGAGATCATGAAGAAGTGCTATAAGGAACGGAATGCTGCAAATTTCGATTTGTTCTTCGATACGTTTTTTGACCGGAAAAGACTGCCGATTATAATCGGAACAGACAACGGTCCGTGGTTCCGTACCATGGAGCGGATCCGCTGGCTGATTTTATACGACTGGGAGCATTGGGGCAATCTGGATATTGACACCTGGAATTTCAGGGTGTTCGAGGCTGAGAGTCATGATGTTGTCAGGGTCAGGGGTCTGCTGGATTTCCATGAGGACCGCGTGTGGGACATCGATATTATCATAATTTTCCACAAATACGGAGATGAATACGTCTGCCGTATAATGCAGTTCAAGATTCCAAGAAACGAGATCCGGCCGGTGGTAGTCCTCAACGGGAACAAAGAAGAACAGGACAAGTCTGAACACGAGATGATACGCCTGACAAGAATGAATGGGGATGTATCCTCGGATCTGATGCGTGAGCATCTTGCAAGGAGTATCAGAACACAGCTGCAGGAAGACAGACCTTATCTCGACAATATCGATGTGCGGGAAGAAATGATCTATCTGGAAGAGAACGGGGATGAGTTTCTTTTCGCGTTGACCGGCTTTTGCATACATGTCGAACTCAGGGCGCTGATGCCCTTCCGTATGGTCGGCATCGGCAGGGGATATGAGATTATGGATGCGGAGTTCTCTCATCCGTTTGTAAGCAGTTTGGGGTAAGACCGGAAAACTGTAAAAACTAAAAGAATCCGAATGGTGCGATCAGCAGTTCCTGCTTCCAAGAAACTCAAGATAAATAGGCCCTCAACAGTTAGTGTTGGGGGCCTTTTGAACTCTTTAGAAACGCTTTGCACTGATTTTACATGTCAAACACTGAATTTACACGTTAAAGATAATCGATTTTAAAGAAACCCTTCATAATGGATGCGAAAGAAAAAATATAGCATCGGAGGGTTTTGAATGACAATATTTGACGTACTTACATTAGCTGGCGGATTATGCTTGTTCCTGTTCGGGATGAACATCATGGGTCAGGCTCTGGAGCGTAGAGCAGGCCCGGGCCTTAGAAATATGCTGGAGCGGATGACGACGGGAAAGTTGTCCGGATTTCTGACGGGCTGTGGAATCACAGCGGTGATACAGAGTTCATCGGCGACTACCGTTATGGTGGTAGGTTTCGTTAACTCGGGGTTAATGTCATTAAAGCAGGCAATCAACGTAATCATGGGATCCAATGTAGGAACGACGATCACGGCATGGATCCTGAGTCTGAGCGGGGTAAGCAGTGACAGCGTATGGGTCCAGCTTTTGAAACCGTCATCTTTTGTTCCGGTCATCGCGCTGATCGGAATCATTCTGTTTATGTTTGTGGGGAAGGGAAAACACAGAGACACAGGAATGATCCTGCTGGGCTTCGCTACACTGATGTTCGGAATGGAGACCATGTCGTCTTCCGTTTCGGGACTGGCGGATATTCCGGCCTTCCGGCAGCTGTTCCTGCTGTTTGAGAATCCACTGCTCGGTGTTTTGGCTGGAGCGGTTCTCACAGCAATCATCCAGTCCAGTTCTGCATCCGTCGGGATTCTGCAGGCGCTGGCTATGACCGGACAGGTATCCTACGGGGCGGCGATCCCGATCCTGATGGGTGACAGCATCGGTACCTGCGTCACAGCCCTTCTGTCATCGGTAGGCGCCAAAAAAGAAGCGAAGCGGGCCGCGATGGCGCATCTATGCTTTAATGTTATCGGTGCGGCATTCTGGATCACAGTATTCTGTGTGGTCCGCGCATTATTTCATCCCGTTATTTTGAGCGCGCCGGCTACTCTTCTGGGAATCGCCGTAGCCAATACCATGTTCAAGGTGCTGAGCACAGCCCTGCTTTTGCCGCAATCCGGAATGTTGGAGAAACTTGTGACCCGACTGGTTCCTGATAAAGAAGAAACCGAGGAGGAAGTCGCTCCGGAGTTGGATGAGAGGCTTCTGGCAACGCCGTCACTGGCATTTTCCCGTTGTGAGGAAAAGGCAGTGGAACTGGCACGAGAGGCAGAAGCAGCATTGGATAACGGACTTCTCGCAGTAACCGGAATCTCGCGGAGAGAGGACGGGACTGCCTTTGCAAAGGATGTTGACATTCTGGAGAAAAACATACTCGAAGCGGAGGAACGCACCGATCTGCTGGAGGATGCTCTGGACTCCTTCCTCGTGAAGCTCAGTGCGAAGGATATCAGTGACGAAGACAACGAATGGATCACAGCGATCCTGAAGATCTCCGGAGACTATGAGAGAATCGCCGATCACAGCTTGAATATGCTGGAAGCGACCCAGCGGATGCAGTATGCAAATCTTGCTTATACTGACGAGGCGCAGCGCGAACTGGAGACGATCACAGCAGCCGTTCGCGAAGTAATGTCATTGTCTCTGCAGGCTTTTGCAGAGAAAGATTTAGAGGCAGCCAGCAGGGTCGAGCCGTTAGAGCAGGTTGTGGACCAGCTGAAGGAAACTCTAAGAGATAATCACATCAGGAGAATGAAAGCCGGGAAATGCAGCATGGAGGCCGGCATTATCTGGGCGGATATTCTGACAGATATGGAGCGCGTATCAGACCACTGTTCCAATATCGCGGGATGTATCATGGACTTGCAGGATCA
>CACYBO010000183.1 GCA_902772685.1 uncultured Eubacteriales bacterium
CCGGCGACCGGGGTCGAACCGGTACGGGTATTACTACCCACGGGATTTTAAGTCCCGGGCGTCTGCCTATTCCGCCACGCCGGCACATAGACATCTCTTCTAAAATAATGGCTCCGAGGGTGGGGCTCGAACCCACAACCTACCGGTTAACAGCCGGTTGCTCTGCCATTGAGCTACCTCGGAATACTATCTTTTTGCCCTGACGGCAAGGATTATTATACATCTGACGTCAGGGCATGTCAACCTAATTTTTCTTTCTGCGGACAGGCCGTCTGAAACCCTTTGCGTCTGGTTTCTCAGTCTCCGGTTCATCTTCCGGTGCGCCTGCAGCGCTGTAACCGGATGCATCTTCTGCACCTTCCTCATCCGAAGCGGCTAGCGCAGATTCCGGCTCGGCTTCATCCAGTTCGCTTGTATCGAAGCTCTCACGGCTTTCTTCAGGAAGCGGTTCCGGTTCCTCTTCCTCAATACGCTTGTTCTCCTTCATCGTATCCTCGACCAGTTTCGCTTGATCTTCCTCCTGCGCCGCCTCGATCATCTTGATCTTTTCGGAATATTTCTTGATATTCGCGCGGTCATCCTGCTCTTCGTATATGAGCAGCAGTTCCTTCATGGTTTCCAGATGGCTTCCGTTGGTCATCAGAACCTTCTTGAACTCGGCGACTGCATCGGATATGCGGTCCGCCTGCACATAGCCGCGGCCAAGGTAATAATGCAAAGGCCACCAATCCTTGTACTGGCTCTTCAGGTATGGCTCAAGAATCTCAAGACCCTCCTCGTAGCGTCCGGCACCTATCTTAAGGCATCCGTCTTCTATTGCTACCGGATGAGCAATCTGATTAAGACGCTTGGTGATCTCCCTGCGGTCTCTGCCATTTCTTGAGAACTTCAGGAAGTCCTGCCATGCCAGCTTGGCTTTGCCGTAGAGACCCATATTCAGGTAGGAGTACCCAAGATAGTAGTATCCCATGGCAAACCTCGGATGTGTCTCTGTCAGGATCTCGAACCAATCTGTGGACTCCGCCTTGAAACGGCCGATGTACTCCTCGTTTTTGCTGTGTTCATACATAACGCGGCATGCGCGGGCATAGGAATACATGGCGTGCATATAGTCATACTTCATGCAGAGTGCAGCTCTGAAATGGATGCATGCGTTGTCCATTTCCCCATTCTCAGCGGCATCTCTTCCCTCTTTCATCATTCCTTCATACAGCTTGTAGTTGTACAGTTTGCTGAGGATTGCGCAGTAGTCCTTCGTGTATTTGAAGTGTGGATCGCAGCCCATGACCCAGGCCATATTCTCAGCCAACACCAGGAAATCGATTCCCCTGCCGCCGGCAAATTCCTTGACTTCCTTGCGGCGGAGCGGAACAGGTACCCCTTTCATCAGATGTCCAGCCTTATTTGCCGCCATGAACTCATCGGAAAACTCAACGAACACGAACTTGTTGAGATATTTTCTGAAATACCTGCCGATCCTGTCCTCACGGAGTTGGATATCCACTTCCTCTCTCGGTCGGATTACAGTTCTCGTAACGCCAAGCGCCTGGAGGATATTACCATCCTCTTTATGTACCATCTGTTCCTGTTGTTGTTTTTTTGCACTTTTTCTCATATTCTTATCCTCTTACAATGCGCGGAATCTCTCATCCTTGAACATATCGTGATTGGACAGCGCTTCGCGGAGCAGGCTCATCATTGCTTCCTTATCCTCAGGCAGGTTGCCTTTGAGCGAAAGATAATTCGATGCGTGATTGCTCCGGAACACACATTCCTTTGTTACTTCAGTATTCTCCAGCATCAGCAGAGTCTCCGCCGTAACCTCTTCCGGAGACAGAAGCTGCAGCCTGCCGCTTCTAATCTCTTCAGCAATCGGTACACTCGGATCCACCATCAGCGTAAGCAGGGCTACGTAAGACGGGCTCATCTCGCTGATCATTTTTCCAGTCTCTACGGCGTGCTCTCTCCAGCCCTCTTTGCCGGCAAGACCTGAAATGAAAGTGACCGACGCCTTCATACCGCTCGCTTCCACCTTCCTTACGCCATCGATCAGCTGCTGCCGCGTTTCGCCCTTGTTAATATCTTTCAGAACCTTCTCACTTCCGGATTCGGCCCCAATATAGACCATCGTAATACCCGCCTCAAAGAGTTCACGGAGTTCCTCATCCGTTTTATGCAGAGCATCTGTGGCCCTGCCGTAAACGGTTACTCTCTGGCATTCCGGGAAGTTCTCGCGGATGTGTTTCAGAATCGGAAGCAGTCTGTTGTTGGACAGAGCCAGCGCATCTCCGTCGCAGAGAAAAATGCGCTCCACCCGCGGGTAATGCCTTCTGGCCCACTCCAGATCCTCAATGACCTCTTCCAGTTTCCTGATGTGGAACTTCTTATCCTTATACATGCTGCAGAATGTGCACTTGTTGTGCGTGCATCCTACAGTGACCTGAACCAAAAGGCTGTACGCCTCACTTGGCGGTCTGAAAATGTTGCCTTCGTATCTCATGCAAAAACCTCAAATACCCGTTACATCTTCTCCGGCGCCTTCATGCAGAGGATGTCCAGACCGTTTCTGATAGCGGTCTGCGCTGCTATGACCATAGCCACCTTGGCGACCTTCTCATCCTCATTATCCACCAGAATATGTTCGTCGTGATAGAACTTGTTGAAAGCCTGCGCGATGTCGACAAGATGTCTTGTAACAATCGAAGGCTCGTACTTCTCTCCTGCCTCCAGGATCGTGTCCGGGAATCTGTAGAGCAATGACGTCAATGCGTGTGCGCTCTCGCTCGTCAGGTACTTCGGATCAAATCCTTCTTTTGCCTTTGCGACTACTTCATCACCGGCGTTTCTGAGTATGCTACAGCTGCGGGCGTAAGTGTACTGGACGTATGGGCCGGTCTCTCCTTCAAAGTTTAGCACATGCTCCCATGAGAACACATAGTCCTTGATTCTGTAGTTGGACAGTTCGTTGAATACAACTGCACCGATTCCTACAGCCTTTGCCACTTCTTCGACCATTTCAGGGTCGGCGTCAGGATTCTTCTCCTTGATGATCTCACGTGTCTTGTCTACGGCACCGTTCAGAACATCTTCCAGGAAGACTACTCTTCCCTCACGTGTGGACATGGTTCCGTCAGCCAGTGAAACAAGACCGAACGGCACATGGACGCAGTCTCTCGCCCACTCGTATCCCATCAGTTCCAGAACCTGTATCCACTGCTGGAAGTGAAGGTTCTGCTGGGATGCAACAACATATATATTCTTGTAGAAATCGTAGGTCTCCTTACGATATACCGCTGCCGCGATGTCACGGGTGATGTACAGCGTTGAGCCGTCAGACTTCTGAATAAGGGCCGGAGTCAAACCGTAGTCATCCAGACGGACAAGTTTGGCGCCGTCATCCTCTTCCATGAGGCCCTTTTCATCCAGCTCCTTAATAAAGCGCGGCATCTTATCCGAATAGAAACTCTCTCCTGCGTAGGAATCATACTTGATTCCCAGCATGTCGTATACTCTGCTGAATTCCTTGAGGGACTCATCTCTGAACCACTGCCAGATTTCCGTCTCTTCCGGTTCACCGTGCTCCAGCTTCGTGAAGGTTGCTCTGGCTTCATCTTCAAGAGAAGGATCTTTCTCCGCCTCTTCGTGGAACTTCGTGTAATATCCGAGCAAAGTCTTGATCGGCTCGTCGATGACATCCTGCTTATTGCCCCAATGGCGGTATGCCACGATCATCTTACCGAACTGGGTTCCGTAGTCGCCCAGATGATTGATCCTGATAACCTTGAATCCGAGATAATCGTATATACGTGCGATCGAAGCGCCGATTACTGTACTTCTGATGTGACCGATATGGAACGGCTTAGCGATGTTCGGTGAGGAATACTCAACAACGACAGGCCTTCCTGCCCCGATATCGCTCTTTCCGAATTCTTCCCCCTTCTCAACGACCTCAGAGACTACCTCCTGCGCGAACTTCTCCTTGTCGATGAACATGTTAACGTATGCGTTCACCTGCTCGACCTTGTCAAAAATCGGGTCGTCCGCAATAGCCTCCGCAATACCCTTCGCTATCAGTGGGGGAGCCTTCCTCAGTATCTTCGCCAGCTTGAAGCATGGGAACGCGTAATCTCCCATCTTACTGTCTGCCGGAATCTCAATCATGTTCCTGATTTCTTCCTTCTCCAGTCCTTCAACCTGAGGGGCTATCAACTCTGCAATTTTGTCAACATACTGAAGCATTTCTTTTCCTTCTTTCCGTCCGCCTGACTGTTGCCGGCCGGACCCTTACTTAAACTTTACGACTGTTACGCCTTCACCGCCTTCATCAAAGGCGCCGCGGCGGTAATCTTTGATATTCTTGTTCTTCCTGAGCTCGGCCCTGATACCTTTGCTCAGAATGCCTTCCCCGCGCCCGTGGATTATTGTAACCTCGCCCAGGCCCGACATAAAAGCGTCATCTATATATTTTCCCACATCCATCAGCGCATCGTCAAGATTTTTTCCCCGCACATCGATCGATGTGGATACTGTCTGGGCCTTCTGCCGGTACATGGAGCCGTAGCTGGACGTTCTCTTCCTGACGCTGCTCTTTGGAGCCTGGTGATCTATCAGCATGATATCCCTGACATTTACGCCAATTTTCATGGCACCTGCCTGCACCTGAAGATCACCTTTCTCATCAGGGAGCTCGCAGACTTCACCGTTCTGACCCAATGTAAGAATCTTGACCCTGTCTCCCAGACGCAGTGTATCAGGATCTACCGGTTTGTCATTAGTCTCCCGTTTGATCGTGTTCCTGTTCTTCTTTTCAATCGCCCGTAACTTTCTCCTGCCTTCGTCAAAGCGCCTCGTGCGTTCGCCCATGCTCTCAAGGCGGGCGATTTCCTTCAGCTCTTCTCTGAAATCGTCAGCGGTCTCTTTGGCCTCTGCGATGATTTCTCTGGCTTCTTCGCGGGCACGCTGGATCTCAGCATCTCTTTGTTTTTCGAGTTTCTTCGCCTTTGCTTCGAGTTCCTCCTGTCTGGCCTTCATTTCGCGGTTTATGCGCTTTGCCTCATCCCGCTCTGCTTCTGCCGCCTTCTTGTCTTCCTCTATGGCTGTGATAATATCCTCAAAGACGATGTCTCCTCTCTCAAGCAGACCCGCCGCTCTGTCTGTTATACTGTCGGGAAGACCGAGTTTCCGTGAAATCTCGAAAGCGTTGGACTTTCCCGGAAGCCCTATCGTCAGTTTGTAGGTCGGACTCAGCGTCTCAACGTCGAACTCCATGGAAGCGTTCTCCACGCCCTCTGTGGAGATGGCGTACTTCTTCAGTTCTGTGTAATGTGTCGTCGCTATCGTACAGGCTCCGCGTTCCGACAGGCTCTCCAGTATGGATATGGCAAGGGCCGCTCCCTCCGTCGGATCCGTGCCGGCGCCGAGTTCATCCAAAAGCACCAGGCTTCGATCATCCGCCTCTTTCATGATCTCCACGATGTTCGCCATATGGGATGAGAAAGTGGACAGGCTCTGTTCGATGCTCTGCTCATCACCGATATCGGCAAAAACATTCTCGTACACCGGAACGATGCTTCCTGGTGCTGCAGGAATATGAAGCCCTGTCTGTGCCATAAGCGTCAGCAGTCCTGCTGTCTTGAGCGTGACGGTCTTTCCACCTGTGTTCGGTCCGGTGACGACGAGTGTGGTGTAATCTCCGCCGATGCCGATATTCACCGGAACTACTGTCTTCTTATCTATGAGAGGATGGGCGGCGCTGATCAGCCGCAGCTCTCCTCCTTCATCTATCAGCGGCTCCTCCCCATCCATATCGAAGGACAGTCTCCCCTTGGCGTTGATGATATCAAGTTCCAGGAGAAGCTTCTGGTTGTTTACAAGGTCGTGATATATTTCTGAAACGCCCGCAGACAAATCGCCCAGGATGCGGTTCACCTCAGCCTGTTCATCCAGTTCCAGCTGTCTCAGTTCATTGTTCATGTTGACGACAGCCTGCGGCTCTATGAATACCGTTGCCCCGCTTCCGCTCTGGTCATGTATGATCCCGGGGACTCGGGTTCTGTGCTCCTGCTTGACCGGTATGACATAGCGTCCGTTTCTGATTGTTACAATAGCATCCTGAAGAATCGTTCTCTCAGAATTGAGTATGTGGTTGATCTTGGCTTTGACCGCATCGTTCTGTCTGACGATCGCTCTGCGGATGGTTCTGAGCTGTGTGGATGCATTGTCGGACATCTCGTCCTCTGAGATAATGCATCTGTCTATCTCCTCCGCAAAGGACTTATGCAAGGCCATGATTTCAACGATGGACTCGATCAGAGGCAGCTGCGGAACATCATCGCCCTTCAGAAAGGCGACTGTCCTCTCGGCAGCCTTCATGTTGTACAGAATGCGGAGAAGCTGTCCCATGGTGAGGACGCCTCCCTTTCTGGCAAACCCCGCAAGCCCCTTAACATCATAAAAACCACCTACCGGTAAAGGCCCCTTGGCTGTAATCAGCTTCACCGCTTCTGTGGTTTCTTCCTGTTTTTCCTTTATTAGACGTGCGTCACAGACAGGCTCAAGCTCCGATATGACATTCCGCGTCATTTCGGAGCTTGCCCGGTCTTTTAACATCTCAATGATCTTATCGTATTCTAAAACGTGTAAGGTCTTTTCTCTCATCTAGAATCCGCCGGTTCCGTTTTTGTATTTGTCCAGTTCCTTCTTCAGCTGAAGGTTCTCCATCTGAAGGTCAAAGAAGCTGCTTTCGAGCTCTCTGCACTTGCCCTCGACTTCCTTGATCACATCCTCCATTCCGCTCTGGATCTGCGCCTTGGACTCTTCTGCGGCAGCCTTCAGTCTTTCGATTTCTGCGTCCTTCTCATGAAGCTGCTGCATAAGAGCGTCCTTCTGGGCAACAATCGCTTGCGTCTCTTCCTTGTACTCTGTGAAAGATTTCTTCGTCTCATCCCACAGCTGGACATAGTGCTGGGCGTCCTTTTCGAGCTGGATATTCATGCTCTTCAGCTCATCCATCTCTTTCGCGCTCATCGCCTGCTCACTTGCGATGTTTACCGCTGCGAGAATTGCGACATTCTGAGGGGAAGCGCCTGCAGATTTCGCTGCGTCAGCGATTTCGTACATTTTGGCGTCTACACGTGCTGCATGGCTGATGATGTCTTCCTTAGGAAGATCGCCTGAGATCGTATAGTCCTGCCCATAGATTTTTACGTTTACTTTGTTGTTTTCCATGATGAATTCTCCTCATACAGATAATATTTACATGTCTCTCAGAACAGCGTTCAGTTTCTCCTTGAGAGTTTTCAGAACGTTTTCGTGTACACTTGTTACCTCTTCATCGGTCAATGTCTTGTCTTTGTCTCTGTATACCAGGGTAAACGCAACGCTCTTCTTGCCTTCCTCTACCTGTTTGCCTCTGTAAACGTCAAAGAGACGAACACTTTCGAGTATCGGTTTTCCCTGTTGTCTGATGACATCCTCTATATTTCCAACTTCCATGCCCTCGTCTACGAGCAGAGCGATATCTCTGGATGTTGACGGGTACTTCGGAAGCGGTTTATAGACTATTTCTGTGTTTGCCTTGCGGGCAACAGCTCCGAACATGAGCTCACAGCAATATACTCTTACGCCTTCCAGTCCAAAGGCTGCCGCTGCGTCAGGGTGTACTTCTCCCATGATTCCCAGTTCCTCATATTCTTCTCCCGCGGCCTTCATTGCGTCGGAAGCTTCAACGAGCACTCTGGCGCACCTGCCCGGATGGTATACTCCGTATTCGGATTCTGCAACGAACACAGGATTCTTGATTCCCAGGTTCGCGAGCAGTTCCTCGATGACTCCCTTGATAGCGTAGAAGTCACAGCCTTTTCCATACATACCGATGCACAGAGCATAATCCTCGTCAGGCAGCTTATCCGGGTTGATTGGATTGTCCATGAATGTGTTGCCTATTTCAAAGGCTTTCACGGTTTCTATATTTCTGGAGTAATTTCTAGCAAGAACCTCCAGCATGTTCGGAGTAAGCACCGTTCTCATGACGGAAGTATCTTCTCCCAGAGGATTGATGATCTTCACGAAAGCTCTCTCCCAGGAGTCCTCATCGATGCGGATTTTATCCACGCCGGATGGGCTTACGAATGAGTATGTCTGGATTTCGTTGAGCCCCATTCCGCACAGGGAATCACGTGCGCGGTCCCGCAGTTCCCGTTCACGCGGCATTCCTGCCTCCGTATTGGACTTCGGCAGTGTGACAGGGAGCTTGTCGTAGCCATACATTCTGGCGATTTCCTCGATGTAGTCCTCCTCCTCCAGAAGATCCTGACGGATCGTCGGAGGTGTAACGGTCATCACATCACCTTCGCCTTCCACCTTGATTTCAAGGCCTTCCAGCATAGCTTTCATCTCTTCTCTGGAAAGATCTATTCCCAGAACGTAGTTGATTCTGCTGACTCTGACGTCTATGGTTCTTCCGACCTCAGGCGTCGGATAACAGTCGATCTTGCCTTTGCAAACCTTGCCGGATCCGGTGAGTTCCACCAGTCTGCAGAATCTGTCCGCAGCAGCTTCTGAGAGATTCGGGTCGATGCCCTTCTCAAATCTGGCAGATGCCTCTGTTCTCAGTCCGAGCTTCTTTGAAGTGGTTCTGATGCTGCTTCCGAGGAAGTTGGCTGATTCCAGGATCACCGTTTTGGTATCTTCTTCGATTTCTGAATTGAGACCTCCCATGACTCCTGCGATACCGATGCTTCTCTCCGCATCTTTGATCATGAGCATATCGCCTTCCATAGTTCTCTCATTTTCGTCCAATGTAACAAATTTCTCACCCGGCTGGGCGTTCTCAACGATAATCTTACCGCCGTGCACTTCCTTGATATCAAAAGCGTGCATAGGCTGTCCGTATTCGAGCATTACGAAGTTGGTGAAGTCTACGATGTTGTTGATTGGTCTCATTCCGGCGTACATGAGTCTCTTCTGCAACCACCAAGGCGACTGCTTGATCACAACATCAGTTATGATTCTTGCGACATAGCGCTTACAGCTCTCCGGGTTCTTGATTTCGACGGAGACATAGTCGCTTGAAGCGCCTTCCCCGTTCTCATTCTGCACATCCGTATCCGGATACCGGAAACTTCTTCCGAATGTGGCGGCGGCTTCTCTTGCCATTCCAACCTGCGCCAGGCAGTCCGGTCTGTTCGGCGTGATCTCAAAATCAACAACAGCCTGGTGGAGATCCAGCGCTTCTACGAAGTCCATGCCGATCTTGTCTTCAATACCGTCATAAACCTCCGGATCGAGAATCCATATGCCTTCTCTGTGGGCGATCGGAACGACCTTATCATCAAAACCCATCTCTCCTGCAGAGCAGAGCATACCGTAGGATACAACCCCTCTCAGCTTGCCTTTCGTAATTGTAACGCCGCCTTCCTGCTTCGGCTGTCCGTGCAGCGGGCCCGGAATGTGGCTGCCCGAAAGAGCTACCGGTACATACGCTCCTTCAAATACATTCGGAGCTCCGGTAACAATCTGGAGAAGTCCATTCTCGTCCTTGCCTTCTGCATCCTTATCACCGATGTTGATTCTGCAGATAACCAGCTTATCCGCGTCCGGATGCGGTTCGATCTTTTCTATTTTGCCTACCACGATGTTTTCGGCGTCTTCACAGAACCAGTCGCATGTCTCCAGATTCGATCCGGACATGATCATACGGTCGCAGAATTCCTCTGTGCTGACGTCGCTCAAATCAATATAGTCATTTATCCATTCAACAGGTACTAACATTTC
>CACYBO010000184.1 GCA_902772685.1 uncultured Eubacteriales bacterium
GCATCAGGTTGCAGTCACAGAGAAATCCTGATGATTTCTCTGTTCCGCAACCTTCTCAGCCAGGCTATCAAGAACGCCAACGGCGTTATTGCCGCGCCGCGCTCGGTGCGAAGCACCTTCCTCTGAGCGCGGCTGCGATCCGCCGGAGGCTTTAATTCAGTCGGGGACTTCCCGACTGAGTTAAAGCCTGGCTTCGGCCAATAAATAAAAACAGGCTGTGCTCCTCCAAGGTTGTCTTCGGGAAACCTCCTCCGCCTGCGCCTCCCTCGCCTGTTTGAAGAAAGTGAGGATAAGTCAGGAGAAACGACCCCGTGACTCACCGGAAGAAACGACCCCATGACTCACTGACTCACCCCTTGACAGTCTCTGGTCTTCGTGATATTATCGGGAAGGTTGAAATCAAAGTAAAATAATCGGAATTAAATTACAAGGAATTAATTGAGGAGCGACAGGATGAAACTGTCTACAAAAGGCAGATACGGACTGCGGGCTATGCTGGATATCGCACTGTTCTCACGATCTGAACCGGTATCCATCAGCAGTATCGCTTCCAGGGAAAATATCTCGGAACCGTATCTGGAACAACTGGTTGCCCGGTTAAAGAAAGCCGGGATGATTAAAAGCAGGAGAGGCGCCCAGGGAGGATACATGCTTGCAAAAGAACCGGAGGATATTTCCGTTGGCGACATTTTAAGAGCGCTTGAGGGAAATCTCGATGCGGTATCGTGTCCGGGACTGAAGGATGACGGCGACTGTGCCGGCGCTCAGTTCTGTGTCACGAAATATGTGTGGCAGAGGATCAACGAAAGTATCACAACAGCGGTCGATGAGATGCATCTTTCCGACCTGATCAGGGAAAGCCAGAAACTAAGGGATGCAGATAACAGTGAGGCGGAACAGGACAAAATCTGTCTTTGCTGAAAATATGCAGATGAAGGAGACACCATGAAAAAAATCATCTATCTTGACAATGCCGCGACTACACGCACGTCACCCGAGGTGGTGGAGGCAATGCTTCCGTATTTTACGGAGAACTTCGGAAACGCTTCTGCCATTTACAGCATCGGAAGCAGCAACAAGGAGGTCATTTCAAAGGCAAGAGCCCAAATCGCCGGCATTCTGGGCGCCCGGGAAAATGAGATCTATTTTACCGCCGGCGGGACAGAATCAGACAACTGGGCCCTTAAAGCCACATGCGATGCGTATGCGGACAAGGGAAAACATATCATCACTACGCGGATAGAACATCACGCAATCCTTCATACCTGCGAATATCTTGAGAAAAAAGGTTTTGAAGTGACCTTCGTGAATGTGGATGAGAACGGCGTCGTTAAGATGGACGAATTAAAAGCAGCCATCAGGCCGGATACCATTCTGATCAGCGTCATGTTTGCCAACAATGAGATCGGGACCCTGCAGCCCATAAAGGAGATCGGTGAGCTGGCACATGAAAAGGGTATTCTGTTTCACACTGACGCGGTGCAGGCCTTCGGCCAGGTACCGATCAATGTAGATGAGCTTCATATCGACATGCTCAGCTCAAGCGCGCATAAGCTGCATGGCCCGAAGGGGATCGGTTTCCTGTATATTCGAAAAGGCGTTAAGATACGTTCCTTCATTCATGGCGGTGCGCAGGAGAGAAAACGCAGAGCCGGTACGGAAAATGTACCGGGTATCGTCGGCTACGCAAAAGCTGCTGTTATGGCGCAGAAAACCATGACGGAAAGAATTGAAAAAGAGACTGCGCTCAGGGATTATCTGATCGATCGTGTCATGAATGAGATACCCTATACGAAGCTCAACGGCCACAGGACCTTAAGGCTTCCCAACAATGCGAACTTCAGTTTCCGGTTCATAGAAGGTGAATCCATGCTGATCATGCTTGACGACAAAGGCATTTGCGGTTCTTCCGGTTCAGCCTGCACATCGGGTTCCCTGGATCCTTCACATGTGCTTCTTGCGATCGGCCTGCCGCATGAGATCGCACACGGATCGCTGCGCCTGACCCTCTCTGAGGAGACGACGAAAGAAGAGATTGACTATACTGTCGATAACCTGAAACAGATCGTGGAAAAGCTGCGCGGCATGTCACCGCTGTATGAGGATTTTGTAAGGAAAAATCAGAAATGACCGGCTTTGAAAAGCCCTGAAAAGAGAGGAGAAAAGTATGTACAGCGAAAAGGTAATGGATCACTTTAACAATCCGAGAAATGTTGGGGAGATCGAGAATGCCAGCGGTGTCGGAACCGTCGGGAATGCGAAATGCGGCGATATCATGCGCATGTATCTTGATATAGATGAAAACGGTATTATTCAGGACTGCAAGTTCAAGACATTCGGATGCGGCGCTGCGGTTGCGACAAGCTCCATGGCGACGGAACTGGTTAAGGGAAAGACAATCAGGGAAGCGCTCGAAGTTACGAACAAGGCTGTGATGGAAGCCCTTGACGGACTTCCCCCGGTAAAAGTCCACTGTTCGCTGCTTGCGGAGGAAGCAATTCACGCAGCATTGTGGGATTACGCACAGAAAAACGGCATCACGATCGAGGGTTTGAGCAAACCGAAGAGCGATATCAGCGAAGGTGAGGAAGAAGAGGATTATTAATTCTTTATAAACCGTGATTCCCTCTTGAATTTCGTCCCGGAATTAGATACAATACAAGGCAGACTGGGCGTTTTAAATAATCTATTTTTGCCGTCCGGAGAAACTATCTATTATCTTACATGTAGGAGGAATAAAACATGGCAGTAAAAGTAGCGATTAACGGTTTTGGTCGCATTGGTCGTCTTGCTTTCAGACAGATGTTCGGTGCTGAGGGTTTTGACATTGTTGCTATCAACGATCTTACTTCTCCCAAAATGCTGGCTCATCTTCTGAAATATGACAGCACACAGGGAAGATATGAGAAGTGCGATACGGTTTTCGCCGGTGAAGATTCCATCACAGTCGACGGAAAAGAAATCAAGATCTATGCTATCCCCGATGCGAACAATGCTCCCTGGGGCGAACTTGGCGTTGATGTAGTTCTGGAGTGCTCCGGCTTCTACACCTCCAAGGCAAAAGCACAGGCTCATATCAATGCCGGTGCAAAATATGTCATTATCTCCGCTCCGGCAGGCAATGACCTTCCGACC
>CACYBO010000185.1 GCA_902772685.1 uncultured Eubacteriales bacterium
CACACAATCAGCAGCATCAAGACTGCGTATATTAAAATGATCCATTTGTTGCTTCTGTTTGAATCTGTCATTTGCGTGTATTGCTTTTGCCTATCCCTTACCCGAAGTGCCTTTATAATTTGGAATACATGACTTTTCCGGAGCTGTTTCTGGGTATCTCATCAAGGTATCTTATTGTGACAAGCCTGCCCCTGACCTGCCATTTGTCCATGAACAGCCGCAGGATTTCATCTTCCCTTTCTGCTACATTCCTGCTTGAAGTGTTCACTTTGATTCCATCATCATCATTTCCGGTACAGATGATTTCATCACAGTCAAATGCTTCCTGAAGGATTTCCTGCACCTGGTCCAGGCTGATCCGTTTGCCCTGAAGCTTTACAAAGCGTTTTTTGCGCCCTGTAATGTAGAAGTACCCGTCCGCATCCATGCGGGCCATATCCCCTGTTTTAAGGCAGCCCCCATTCTCATCTCCAAGTGCAAGGTCCTCCTGTTTGACAGCATATCCCATGGATACGTTGGCGCCGAAGTAAATCAGTTCCCCATCATCAGCGATGGTCATACTGCCGCCCGGGATCGGAATTCCGATGCTTCCGATTTTTTCTGCGCACTTATCGGGCGGAATGTAGCTCATACGTGCCGTGGCCTCCGTCTGTCCGTACATGACAAAGAACTGTCTTCCCGTCTCCTCTGCCCACTGCGCGTATTTCTTCTGTAACTCTTCGCTGAGATGTCCGCCTGCCTGCGTCAATGTCTTCAGATGCGGCAGATCCATTTCTCTGAGTCTGAGCCGTTCAAACATCTCATAGGTGTAAGGAACGCCTGCCATGGAGGTCGCCTCATATCTGCTGACCATATCCCAGAATTCACTCTGGAACAGGGTCCTGTTTGTAAGTATGATTGTCGCTCCGACAGCAACATGCGAGTGGATCACCGACAATCCGTAGGTGTATTCCATAGGCAGAGTCGTAACAGGACGTTCATCCTGCGTCAATCCCAGATATTCGACGATTGAGTCACAGTTCGCCTGGAGATTGGAGTAACTCAGACGAACGAGTTTCCTGTCTCCCGTACTCCCTGAGGTGGACAGCAAAAGTCCCAGTTCAGGATTGGTTTTACAGTTACCCGCATATGTGCTGCGCAGCGCTGCCTTTGCTTCGTCATCCAGGCTTCTGCTGATCAGAATTACCGGACATCCTCTTCTCAACAGCGCCAGATATTTCGCCAGGCTCTCCGCGTCATTTGAGCATTCCAGAAGAGTGACGCCCCTTGCGTCCTCTGTCAGTTCATCGCCCATATCCCAGATTTGCTGGTATGTATATTCTCTGCCTACATCATCGATGCAGATTATTCTGTTTCTGTATTCCGGATTTCGCTCGAAGAAGTACATGATAATAAATTCACCAGATCCTTTCGATCCCAAACTGTATTAAAGTCAAGAGCTTCACCTATGGCCACAACCCGGTCCACTCCTTCGCATCCTGCTTCCCGTATTGCTTCGTATATCTGCATCTGATCATTCCCGCTGCTTACTATCGTCTGGACTTTAGCCTCCATATACGGCAGCAGTTCATCAATACCGGTTATTTCGGTCTCATAGAACAGCCCGAAGCGCGCTTCAAAATCTGTGAGACTCCCTGTATATTCCGTAAACGGGACAACATACAGCCTGTTACCCCATTTTCTAACAGATTCCAGCCTGTCATTCGCGGCGTACGCCCTGCAGAGCATCCTGTATTTCTCCGTTGCCATCCATGGCTGGAGATCATATGCCTCCGCTTCCTGTGCAACCGCATTCCACCATCTCTCTTTAACGCTCTCCGTAAGCACTCCGGTATCCTTCACCCAGAATACGGTCCTCGGACTGGAGCATGCGTTCTGATCCGCCCCGTAGGTATCGTTGTAAAAGAAGTGCGCCAGACGTTTCAGCTCTTTATCATCAAGTTTCTCAAGGTCACTTGTTTTCAGGATTGCTATCGAGTACTTGTCAGGGAAGGTTATATCAATGCAGTCCTCCGCTTTAGGAACACCGCAGATGCTGTTCACTGTCTCATCGCCGCCCCATATTACTCTCGCCTTTGCTGAGAGTGAAATCTCCTCAAGAACCCTGTCTCCTCTTGGGAATGATACGAAAGCATTCTGTCTTCGGATTTCATCAAACTCCGGGCGGCTGAGAACGGCGTCAATTCCCTTTAAGGCAGCTTCTGTTATCTCCGGGCTTCGTTCTGAAATGCGTACGATATTCGGATTTCCGGCCAGAAGAGAAGTGATCCAGGAGTAAGCGAACATGGTCGGCATATTAGACGGAGCGATATGCAAAACCAGCCCTCTTCCGCTGCGGTCAGTTCCTTTCCGAATTTTTTCTATGTGAGCGCGTCTGCACCAGAATCCGAGTGCATAGAGTTCCGGAAACTGTCTGTATTCCGGATCTCTCATAAAGAGCGTTGACAGCGCATCAAGAAAAGCCACTGCTGTATCGTCAAAAGCGCAGCGAATCGAATTATCAGGCAGATACCTGCCTGCCAGAATCTTCAGTGATTCCTCCGCATCATTAATGCCCGCCCGCATAAGAGCACTGCCTTCGAACGTGTCGCTGCAGCCGCGGACTTCAGCTTTTTTGATTCTGCCGCTGATTTCGAAGATCCTCCCTTTGCGGCCGCACGGACAGCTGTCCGTTCCGATGATCCTGCCCCAGTCCTCTGTAAGCAGTCTATGACCGGGATAGGATTCTGGTATCAGTGAACTGAGAGCAATCAGGCCCCACTGCCCTTCTTCGCACTCAGAAAAATCTTCCGGGTTGAGAATTGATATGTCTGAGAAAATACTGGCGTGGAGATGACCCTCATCGCACTGCATGAAAATACTGCCCGTCTGCTCAGCCATTCCGTAGTAATTGCTCACCTGATTGATTCCGCAGACCTCTCTCAGACCTGCTCTGAATACATCGTCTGAAACACTTTTGCTCTGCAGTTTTTTCCATCCGCCTCCATGTATCAGGCGGCAGCCCTTGAGTTCTATCTTCTTGCCTGCTGTTCTGAGTGCTTCGTAGAGGTACTCCCAAATCATATATGTGAACCCAAAGGCAAAGGTCGGGCCTGACTCTGCAAGCTCCTGAAACTGCTCCAGAGCTTCAAAATCGAGATTCATATCCTGATCAAGAGCATAGATTCTTTTTGATGCCATCATGGAAAACCCGAGAATCCCTGCGCCTCTCGCCGTAAATTTGCTTCTGTCTCTCAGAACATCCGGTGAATCAATGATCAGCATCGGAATCCGTCTTGAACCGATGAAGTCGCCGACAATACTGCAAAGAGCCCGCTGCTGCAGCGCTGATGTGTCCGCGTCGAGGTAGATTTTTGAAACCTGCTGTCCTGTTGTGCCGGAGGAAGTGATTTTTCTTATGATCTTGTCATCGGATACGCTTTTGAGATCGATATCTTTGAACAGTGAAACCGGAAGATAGGGGCTCTCATCATTCAGCCCATTGCAAATATCATCGTAAGCCTTGCACGCATTACGATGATTCGCTGACAGTTCATTCATTTGTTCCCTGTAGAAGCGCTCTTTCTCAGCCTGCGGAATGCTGAAGGGCTCCAAGTTCAGGAATTCTTCACGGTTCATTCTGCTTCACCTTCCCGGCCTTTTAGGTATGAAGGCCCGTGTCCCGGGCATATTTTCATACCATCGGGCATCTGATTCAAGAGCGGGGCTGTAATGGTTTCATAGCTTTCAGGGTCGCCGCCCTTCAGCCTGAGCGTAGGTTCTTCATTCAAAATCATATAGTCCCCGGTAAACACATATCTGCCGTCCAGAGTAATCAACACACAGCCCGGTGAGTGTCCGGGTGCTTCCGTGAAGAGAAACGTATGACCTCTCCACAGAAACTCATATGTGCCCTCATATATGATCTCTGCTTCCCTGCATGAAAATCTCGGGGATCTCTCCTCTGCAATGACGCCTGTCTTAAAATATGACAGAATATCCTCTATTATCGAAAGGTTCGTCTTAGGATCGCCGAGTCTTTCGCTGCAGATTTTGCTTGCGATAACCGGAATCCTGTACTTCATGCGGACAGCTTCCAGATCCTCCACATGATCGAAATGTTCATGGGTAAGCAATATGTATTCCGGTTTATAGCCTTTGCTGTCGATTTCCGTCTCGACAACTCCATCCTGCCCCGGGTCTATAATCACCACAAAACCATCCTCTTCTATCAGGTAGCTGTTGCTGATGGTTTTTTGTGATGTGAGTTTCGTGATTTTCATATCAGAATCGTCTGCACCCTTTACTCGTCGAAGTTGACGCCATACTTTTCAGACAAAATACGGATGCCCTTCTCATATGTTGAAAGGTCCAGCACATCCTTCGTATCCATCTGGATTCCATAAGCCGCTTCGATATCTGCAATCAGATCCATATGGCCGACGGAATCCCACTGGATGATCCCCATATATTCAAGACCCGGAAGGTCTTCTTCTTTCACTCTGAAATTCAGCACAAATGCTCTCTTATACTTTTCGAGGTTTGTCATGTTTTATCCTTTCTTATGCTTATCGTCTTATGTTGAATGCTTTTGCACATTATTTAATGATTTCAAAAAAACGTTTCAGCAGAAGCTGTTTGCAGGTTGCTTCCGCAACGGTTATCCCGTCCTGATTGCAGCATATGCCTTCCAGTGAAGCGATATAGTATTTCTCTTTTTCTTCTGCCGATACAAGAACAACTCTTGCAGTTACTTCGTCGCCGGGGTACACGGGATTCGTATATTTGCAGTCCATTTCCTGCAAAACGGTACCATGACCCGGAAGTTTCGTCCCCATTACGGAGGAAATCAGACTTCCCACAAATACACCATGCACGACCGGACGTCTGAACAGACCTCTGCGGGATACTTCCGTACTCGTATGCATGCCGTTGTCATCCAGTGTAAGTCTGGCAAACTCATCAATATCCTCTTCCGTGAATCTCTTCCCAAGTTCCGCGCTGTCACCGAGGCGCAGCATGCGTTTTTCCTGATTATCCATAGGGTTTTGCCTCTTTCTCCACTACCGTATCAGTATACCATAAAACCCTTCTCAGTCTATATCTTCCACAATCTTTTCAGGAGGCTGATCCAGTTCATCCGGGTTGCTGAAGAACAATTTCATCTTCCTGAATGCAGTCGCATAATAATACCCGTCTACGATTCTTTCATCAGTTGTGAACGTATAATCCAGATACTTCTTCCTGACAACATCCCCGTTTCTGTCAATTTCATATTCCGTTCTCTTCGGACCGATCGCACAGAAGACCGGAACATTCCCGAAATTATAAAGATGATGGAAAATCGGCGGAATCCCGAGAGAACCCATAGACGTGATGAAAAAGCTTCCATGAAAAGGACTGACATCCAGGAGCGATTTCGGGAGCATTCCGAAATAATCCAGAAGTTTCAGGAACCAAATGGAAAATTTAAAGAAGAGTTTCGGGAATTTTGCCAATGTCCCTGCAACGGAATCAAAATCGCTGTCTGCGTCGCCGCCCTTTTCTTCGTCTATTACTGCCTTCATCTTGCGGTACACATCATCTGCTGTATCCCACGGACTCAGGATGATTTTGACACAGGTGTTCGGTGCCTCAAGGGTCATTTCTTTTTTGATGTCAATGTTCACTTCAATCCTGTCTCTGGCATAAACCCGCTGCCCCGAGACGAATCTGTTTACCGCGGGCATCTGTGACGCGACCCTGACATAAGTCGCAACCATAAAATGCATCAGCCCGAATCCGTTCAGACCTTCTTTTCTCTTTCTCTTTATGTATTCTTCTGCTTTTGATATTTCTACTTTGTCCTGTATGTAGTTGGTAGCTCCGGTCCTGTCGACAAGGATAAATGTTTCTACAACACTCATCGGTTCACGCGTGCGCAGCAGTCTGCCGTCCTTGCGGTCACCTATTTTTTTCTTTCTGTCTTCCATCGCATCTTTTCCTGTTTGTGATTGAGCTCACCCCTCGAAAAAAGTATAACATACTTCTACTTCCTTTTCAGCGTCTTCAGATACTCCTTTTGGTCCGTTGTTATGCGGTAACTCTCTCTGGCTTTCTGGATGGTCTTGTTGTGGGTCCAGACATCCAGCTTTTGCTCCTCTAAATAAGGAATAACTGCATCATACTGCTTGGCCAGTGCCGTCGCGAAGTACCATGCGATCATCATGTTCACGTAGTACTCCTCTGAACGGACCTTCGCCACAAGTTCCGGATACTCCGGGTCATAATCATCACCAAGAAAGTGTTCCATCAGCATTCCAATGGCGAACCGGACAGTGTACGTTTGTTCTGACTCCAGCCAATTTTTCACATGCAAAAGCAGTCTTTCCCTGTTCTTCTTAAACACTTTCGGTGACATCTGGTCACATGTCGCCCAGTTATCAACGTATGGGAGGAATGCTTCGACATCAGCTACACATCTTTCGAAATTCTTATCCTCAGAAATAATAAAAGCGTGAAGCTGGTTCTCATCAAAGTACTCGTGCGGGAGTTGTTTCAAAAATGTCTCCACATCAGCCGTACACGGACCCTGACCGGCTGAACCTGATTCCTGTTGTCTCATTTTAGCTAGTTGCTTCGCCAGCTTTCTCAATTCGGGCGTTCGCACCCCTATGACCGACTCCGGATTAACCGTAGGGATCAGTTTCTTCTGAAAATCCCTGTATTTCATATCCTGCAGTCCGAATAGTTCTTCTCGGATAACTGATTTTCCCATATTCTACCTCAACCCACATAAACAATTGACATCAGATAGATTATATCAAAAAAGCGGTGGTTTCCCACCGCTTTTGTTGGTTTTTAAGCCGTCCTTATGCTGTCGGTTCAGCAATTGCAGGCAGTCTCTCCGCAATGGCATTCATCAGAGAATCTGTGCACGGCAGTCTGTCGCCGAATACATCGCCATCAGCCGCTACCAGCTTAGGCTCTTCCGGTTTCAGTACGCCGCCCAGGACTTCGTCCAGCTCGGCGTATTTGTATGTTGGTACACAGTCGTCCATCTCTTCAGAGATATCGTCTGTGGACTCCCATCCGCAGTCAACTTCGAAGATTCCTGCGATTGCAGCAGCAACTTCCCAGTTGGTCAGTTCGACTTCCTCATCGATTGCTGCAAATACAGGCTGCAGACGGCGTTCAGTGTTGGTGAAAGTACCGTCAGTCGATGCGAAGCCCGTTCCCGGAATGACTACATCTGCCTTTGCGGCGAGAGCAGTCATATGAGTGTCACATACGGCCAGGAACTCGAGAGCATCTCTGTCAATGTCGAACTCTTCTCCGAATACGAAGAGCGCTTTGAGACCTTCAAGCTGTTCAGCGCCTTCTGTGATTCCCAGATCAACGAGACCCTGTGAGTTGTTCTTAGCCTTGACCTGCAGAATGCCGTCACGAGGAGTTCCGATGTGTCCTGAGATCAGAGCGATGTCTGCAATCAGGCGTGCCGCATCTGCAGAAATGAGGTTCTGGTTGAATACGATCATCGCCTTCTTGGCTCCCAGATACATGTCAGCGATTTCCTTCGCGTCGTCTGATACCGCAACTCCTTCGAGTGATGCCGCAAAGGCATCAGCGCCTTCGAATTCAGCTCCCTTGGCATCGAGTACAGCCTTTGCGAGTTCCTTGAGGAATGCCAGATCGTCAGCATAAACTTCCTTAGTCAGGTAATTCATATGCTGAGGATACTCTGCCGGATTGACGAGAGCAACCTTTGCTCCGGCTTCCGCGGCCTGCTTCATCTTGATCTGAATAACAGGGTTGTCTATAGCGTTGTATCCGACCGCCAGGATGAAGTTCGTCGAAAGCAGTTCATCAATAGTGTTAGGAGAAGCGTCGATTCCAAGAACGTCCTTGAGTCCGCTTGCGCGGTTGTTCGCTGAGAAGATCTTCGCTCCCATTGCTTCGGCCATCGCCTTGATTGCGTAAGCTTCTTCGTTTGTATATCTATCGGAAATGGAGACTCCGATCTCGTCGAAGCTGTACTTGGCAGCTGTCGACTGCATCTTCTTGGCGATGAGCGTCAGAGCTTCATGGTAATCAGCTTCTCTGAAGGATTCTCCTTCCTTGATGAGGGGCACTTCCAGCTTGTCTTCCAGAACTGCGCAGTCAAATCCCCACTTGCCTTTACCGCAGGCCAGACCGGCATTGACAACGCCTTCCTTGTCAGGGTTTGCCTTGACCAGAACATCACCGTATGACTCAAGGATGAGTGAACAGCCTACTGAGCAGTGTGAGCAGGTTGTATTCGTCTCTAATGTGTCGAGTGGAACTTCCTTGGCCATTGTGGTTCTCTCCTGGAGAGCTCCTGTAGGACAAACGCTTACGCACTGTCCGCAGGATACGCAGCCGGACTCAGCCAGCGGCTTCTCAAGGTTAGGCTTGACGACTGTATCGAAGCCTCTGTGTACCAGGCCCAGAGCTCCCACGCCCATGACCTCGTCACAGACTCTCACGCAGAGTCCGCACAGTATGCACTTGTTCGGATCCCTTACGATGAACGGATGCTCATCATCATAGTCGATGGTGTTTTTGTCACCTGCGAATCTGCAAGGCTCCACATCGTACTGGTGCGCCAGATCGATGAGTTTGCACTCGAAATAGTCGTGACATCCGCATTCCAGACATCTGTTGGCTTCCGCTTCTGCTTCATCAGGTGTGTAGCCGTCAGGAATGACTTCTGAGAAGTTGCCCTTTCTCTGTTCCGGGCTGAGCTGAGGCATCTCAGGTCTGCACATCTTCTCTCTGTCTTCAAATGTCTTCTCTGTGATATCGTCCCTCGTTACGAAGTAAGGTTTCTCATATTTCACAGTCTCGCCCGCCAGATATGCATCGATGATCTCTGAAGCTTTCTTAGCGTCTGCGATTGCTTCTACTGCGATGGAAATCTTATCATTACCGCAGTCGCCGCCGGCGAATACGCCAGGCACTGAAGTCATGAATGTTTCCTTATCATATGCGATAGCGCCCTTTCTTGTCTTGTCGCAGTCGAATATGCTCGCGTCAACTGCCTGACCGATTGCCAGAATGACGTTGTCAAGTTCGATCGTCTCTGTCTTTCCTTCGATAGGAACAGGACGTCTTCTGCCTGATTCATCAGGTTCCCCCAGTTCCATGCACTGGAGCACGACTTCTTTCACGTGACCGTTTTCATCCTTGACGATTTCAAGCGGGTTCGTGAGGTTCTTGAAGATTACGCCTTCTTCCTCAGCCTCTTCGATTTCCACCATGTCAGCAGGCATCTCATCTTTGGTTCTTCTGTAGATGTTGTAAACCTCATCAGCTCCAAGTCTTACTGCTGTTCTGCATGCGTCCATCGCAGTGTTTCCGCCGCCTACGATAGCGACCTTTTTGCCGAGTTCGATCGGTTCGTTTCTGACCACCTTGCGCAGGAAGTCGATACCGCCGATAACGCCGTCAGCATCCTCACCCGGACAGCCTGTTCCGGTTGAGATCCATGCACCGATTCCAAGAAGTACTGCATCATACTCTTCATAAACCGTTTCAAACGGAATATCTGCGCCGATCTTTGTATCTGTGATGATTTCCGCACCCATCATCTCGATTGTGGCGATTTCATCATCCAGAACCTCCTTAGGAAGTCTGTATTCAGGGATACCATAGCGCAGCATACCGCCAGCCTTAGGCATGGATTCAAATACCGTGACTGCATGTCCCATCTGTCTGAGGAAGTAAGCTGCAGAAAGTCCCATAGGACCGCCGCCTATAACGGCTACGCTCTTACCTGTGTCCTCGCCGACCTCAGGGATGAAACGATCGATATCGCCCAGATCCTGGTCAGCAACGAAGCGCTTCAGCCACTGAATTGAAATCGGCTCATCGATGAGGCCGCGTCTGCACTCTTCTTCGCAAGGATGCGGGCAGACTCTTCCCAGTGAAGCAGGAAGCGGAATCTTATCCTTGACCAGTTCCAGTGCTTCCTCATACTCACCATTGGCGATAAGGCCTACATAGCCCTGACAGTCAGTCTGTGCCGGACATGCCAGAACGCATGGAGGTCTGCAGTCTCCTGTATGATTTGAAAGCAGCAGTTCCAGGTTAGTCTTACGTGATCCGATAACTCTCTCGGTGTTTGTTCTTACGACCATGCCAGGAGCGATTACCGTTGCGCAGGCTTTGCAGAGCTTAGGGTTGCCCTCTACCTCGCACATGCAG
>CACYBO010000186.1 GCA_902772685.1 uncultured Eubacteriales bacterium
CGGGCCGTGACTTCCGATAGTAGTCGATCACGGTGTTCCGGGTGATGGTGTAAATCCAGGTGCTTAAGGACGCCTTGTCCTGATCGAAGGCATCAATCCTTCGCAATACCTTCTCAAACACATCGGCGCACAGATCTTCGGCATCCGCCCGGCGCTGCACCCGAGCGGTGATATACCTCATCACTTTGCCACTATACGAACTATATAGTTTTTCCCACTCAGGTGACGTCATTTTCGTCTCTCCACGGATCTCTCCGTTTCGAGGCCAACTCCGGCATCCCGGCCGCTGCCACCAATTCAGCCTCGTCATCGCTCAGTTGTCTCGCTGAATATCGCGCGTGTACCGAATCTATGACGGCCTGCAAATCGGCGCTCTTGGCATACTTCTGATAATCAAACAACAGACTGAGTCTTTTCTCCAAATAACAGCTCCTCCTTCCTCTCAATTTCGTCCATTCCTTTATACGGACGCTCTTGAAAGATGGCAGCGTTTCCCGGTCAATTTGTCGGATGTCAGTCATTCCGATCTGCGGGCCGGGTATCTGACCAAGGATCATCTCTCAATGCTATTTTACCACTTCTCCCATATCGTTGTCTATCATGATTTTTATGTTTCTTCCGGGATTGCCAGGCGGAGGCCGCGCCGTCCAAAATGAAATAATTTTCCTGATTTCACTGCCACCGCGGGAAAAGGCGCGTATAAAAAGGTGAAAAGACAATGAGAGGCAAGGAGCCAGGGCGGGATGAGGCATCCCGGAAGAAAAAAGACGCAAGGGAGGTGGTTATGGAGGCTGTCATTATCGAATTGTTAATTCTTACTCAAAAGTTATGAAGGAACAATTTCGATATTGACAAATTCTGTGGGGATGGGTATAATAACTCCGTAGAGTTATGCGAAGAGTTCTGAGCTCATATCTATTCTACGGAGGGAGGGATTGCCGGTGGGTCAGGTTTGCAGGGCCTCATCAGGTCAGTCCTTTCCGCAAGGTATACTCCCCCGCAAGGACATGCGCTTCGTGAGGATGGTGAGGCCATTAGATGATAACGGTTGTTGAGCCAAAGCGGCCCATAGCGGCGCTGTGGAGCGAGCCCGAAATCAGGGATGGCGAAACCTTCCGGTTGATGCGGTACGTGCTGCGGGTTGACCATGAGGGCAAGGTTCTCTTGTGCAACGTGGTCACCGGGCAGCTGGCGGTGCTGGATCAGGACGAGGCGGAGTTGGTGGACAAACTTCCAGCGGAGTACTCTCCCGCAATGAAACAGCTTGTCGATGAACATTATCTGGTTCCAGATCAGTTTGATGAGCATCAGAGAGTTGTTAAAATGAGGGAAGTGCTCAGAAAACTGAGGGAAACTCGACAGGGAAGTGCCATAACGACCTACACTATCCTTCCTACGACAGCCTGTAACGCGAGATGTTATTACTGTTTTGAGCAAGGCGTCAAAACCGTCACAATGACGGAAAAGACCGCGGACGACGTGGTGAAATACATAGCGGCGCATTGCGGGGAGGAAAAGAAGGTTTTCATCTCCTGGTTCGGAGGAGAACCCACCGTTGCATCAGGCAGGATAAGCCGGATCTGCGAAGGTCTTCGCAGAAACGGGATCGGGTATTCATCCACCATTACAACGAACGGGTATCTGTTCGATGAGGAAATGGTTCACACAGCAAAGACGCTGTGGAACCTGACCCACGCAAATATCACGGTGGATGGTACGGAGAGCACTTACAACCGCGTCAAAGCATATGTTGGTGTTAAGGACAATCCGTATCAGAGGGTTCTGCTGAATGTCGGCCGGTTGCTTGATGAGGGAATCCGTGTTGGTGTCCGAATGAATTTTGATTTGGGCAACTTCAATGAGTTTCCGAATCTTCTGGAGGACTTGAAAGCGAGATTCCAGGGCAGCCCGCTCCTGCAGGTCAATGTACATCCGGTGATCGGTGAATATGCCGACGGCGATAGTATGTTGCCTCATGGGACAGACGATTGGTTTGAGGGAAAAATCGTCGAGCTCAACGATATGGCCAGAAGCGAGGGCTTGCAGATTAAAAGCGCAGAAATGCCTTTCATGCAGTGCAAAGGGTGTCAGGCGACCAGCCGTTCGGCTGTCACCATTACACCGGAGGGCGGCCTTGTGCGGTGTCCGGAACAGTTCGGCGAGGATCAGCTGACCGGAAACATTTGGGACGGGATAACGAATCCGGAATTGATGGATTCGTGGAAACAGTTTGGAGACTACGCGGAGTGTATAAACTGCGTCCTGTTCCCGTATTGTCTAAGGCCACTGCGGTGTTCCGCGAAGGGTAAATGCCGCTATTCTCGGGAACTCATTCAACGATTCCAGAATGGTGCGAAACAGGTATTCGCTTCATCAAGAATGACTATTATGAAAGGAGAAATGTATTATGGTATTCGAGGAGCCGAAGGTGGAAGTTGTCAAAATTGATCTGGAGGATACTATCGTGACATCCGGTGACAGTGGCGCTACAGAGACCTGTAATGGTACTGGAGCACCTTCAAACAACTGCTCCAGCTTTATGATGTAAAACGTCACTCAAGCTGCATAGACAAGATAAATGAGAGGAGAGAAAATTCATGAAGGAACCGATTAATGAGCAGGCATTGGAAAACGTCGTTGGCGGCACTGTTATCATCAGCAAGGACTATATGGTCGTTGGATTCAGCACCACGCAGGAGAAGTTCAATCTGAAGAACTGCACCTTTAAGGAGGTTCGCGATTACATCGACGATCTGCTGGATGAGAATCCTTCGCTCAGCAATGCGGAGTTTGATGCGCTCGCCAAGCAGAACCTGCAGGCGAAGGGCTGGATCTGATCAGGTAAATCCACATCGTAGTCATAGCACTGTACTCCATTGGGGCATGTTAGGGATTGATCCTCGACATGCCCCCGTTTTGAATTTCAGAGAGGGAGGTTAATGCCAATGAAACTCAAGTATTGCTTCGAGACGGTTGAAATGGGAGACGAGATCATCTGCGTTCCCGTTGGAGATGCTGCGGATCAGGTGCACGGCGTCATCAAGCTGAACAAATCCGGCCTGGAGATCATCGAGCTGTTGAAAGAGGAAACGACAGAAGAAGAAATCGTATCCAAATTATCCGAAAAATATGAGAACAGAAAAGAGAATTTAATGCAATATGTCAGCAATGCCGTTAATACGCTGAGAGATGCCGGCATGATCGAAGAATAATAGACGACAGGGGCTCGGTGATGAATTCATTTACGATTAAAGTTGCGGGTCAGATCATCGAGATTGCGACCCTGCACGTCCGTCCGCTCGTCATCTGCAGAGACTTCATCGTTGACGGAATCCCTTCCTTCAAAATCAGTACGACACAGGAAGACATAGATTTTGAAAGAGAGAAATGCAAGTTCGCCCGTGACGACGAGCCGACGGATCAAGAACTTGAAGTCACTGCCTTGCTGCGCAAAATATCAGAAGGCATTGTCGATTACGGCGCTTTCGTGATGCACGGCGCCGTGATTGCGTTTGAGAATAAAGCCTATCTCTTTACCGGAAAAAGCGGCACGGGGAAAAGCACGCATATTTATCTCTGGAAGAAGAATCTGCCGAACGCTTATATTGTCAACGGCGATAAGCCGTTTATCCTGGCGGGGGAAACTCCCATGGCATGCGGTTCTCCCTGGACGGGCAAGGAAGGCGTTTTTACCAATACAATGGTACCGCTGGCGGCCATCGTCGTCATGGAACGATCTGAAAACAACGACATGCGGAGGATTTCCTTTTCGGAGGCCTTTCCGACGCTGTTTCAGCAGATATATCGTCCGGCAGACGGATTGAGGATGAGAAAAACCCTGGATATGCTGAAAGCCCTGAACGGCAAGGTGGCTTTCTACAGGTTTAAGTTTAATAATCTAAAAGACGACTGCTTTGAAGTGGCTTACACTTCGCTTGTGGGCGAGAGGAAATGAAAGAACCAAGTGTAACGTATCGCAGCTTTGAAGAACTCCTGCAAAACGACGGCTACCTCGTTTACACCAACGTGGGCTGCAGCATGATGCCCCTTCTCCGCCAGCGCCGCGACATCATCGAAATACGGAAAAAAGAACCGGGCCGCTGCAAAAAGTACGACGTGGTTCTTTATAAGCGCGGGGAAAAGTATATCCTGCACCGGATCCTGCGCGTGCTGCCGGACGGATACCTCATCGCCGGCGATCATACAACCTTCCTCGAACGGGACATCACCGACGCGCAGATCCTCGGCGTGATGAAGCGCGTCATCCGCGACGGGAAGGACATTCCTGCGGATGATCCGAAATATCTCCTCTACGTCCACCTCTGGTGCGATTTTTATCCCGTCCGCATGATCATTCTCCGCGTGAAGAGGCGTATTATTGGCATTCTGCGCGGGGTAAAGCGCTGGCTTCCTGGCGCGTGACCGCTTTTTCCTGCCAGCGCGC
>CACYBO010000187.1 GCA_902772685.1 uncultured Eubacteriales bacterium
GAGACGCTGTCGGAATACGATAACATCCGCATTTTGAATCAGGACATACTGAAAACGGATATCAGACAGATCATTGACGAGTGCAGACAGGCGGAACGGTTCACGGGAAGCGTCCATATAATAGGAAATCTTCCTTATTACATAACCACGCCGATCATCATGAAACTGCTGGAGGAGCATGTTCCGGCAGACAGCATAACAGTGATGATGCAGAAAGAGGTTGCGGACCGCATCAGATCAGCGCCCGGAAGCAAGACCTACGGAGCTATATCTGCAGCCGTCCAATACTACTGCACGGTATCAAAGATCACCGACGTTCCAAAGGAAGCGTTCGTGCCCAGGCCAAAGGTCGAGTCGACTGTACTGAGGCTCGAGCCGGTCGGGGAGAGGTATGAGGTCAGGGATGAGCAGATGTTCCTCCGCTGCGTGAAAGCAAGTTTCGCGCAAAGGAGAAAAACGCTGCAGAATTCACTCACTTCAGCCGGCGGCTTTGATAAGGAACGTATAAAAGTAATTCTTGAAACCGCAGGAATTGACCCGCGCAGAAGAGCAGAAACATTATCGGTTGAAGAGTTCGTAAGAATAACTAACGGAATTTCAAATGAGCAAGAAAAAAGAGACCTTAAAAAAGATAACGAATAATCATATCCTGATGCTGTTTATCATGTCAGTGGTCATTGATTACATTATAGAGGCATTGGGGAGGCTGTCGCCGATTGCTGCTCTGCAGTTCTTTGGCGAACATCCGCTGATCACATTCTGCAATGTGATGCTTATCATGGCGGTCCTCTCGCTTTCACTGCTCTTCAGAAGACGCGTCTTCGCCGCGAGCATGCTCTCGCTGTTATGGCTGGCCATTGGCATCATCAACGGCATCATCCTCACAAACAGGATGACACCTTTCAATGTCAAAGACCTGTCGACACTGAGTGAAGCCCAGTCTATCATTACGAACTACTTTTCCGTCAAGAGTCTGATCATTATCGCCGCAGGAGCAGCGCTGTTTGTGCTCCTGGTTATCATACTGTTCCGCAAGACGCCGAAAAGTGAGGGCAAGGTCAACTTCAAAAAATCAATTGCGTCAATCCTGATCATCGTAATCGTTGCTTTTGGCGCGATTACAGGCGGCATGAAACTGGGCATTCTGGACACCTTTTTCCCGAGTTTGCCGTATGCCTACAGGGACAACGGCGTACCTTACTCCTTTATGATTACGTGGGTCAAGACCGGTATAGACAAGCCAAAGGGATACTCCGAAGAGTCAATCAGGGGTATCTTCACAGAAGGCGAACTGGGCAAGGATGGAATCTATACGCCGGGCAAAGACGACGCAGACGAGCCGGAGAAGAAACCGAACATTCTCTTCGTACAGCTTGAATCATTTATAGATCCGACAATCGTGAAAGACGTGGAATACTCCAAGGACCCGATTCCGTACTACAGGCAGCTTCTCAAGAAGTGTTCCTCCGGTTACCTTACAGTTCCTGCAGTAGGCGCCGGAACCGCCAATGTTGAATTTGAGGCTATTACCGGAATCAGCGCCAGGTTCTTCGGTCCGGGAGAATATCCATACAAAAGCGTTCTGACGAAGGAAACATGTGAGAGTACTGCGTATGATCTCAGGCAGATCGGCTACACCTCTCATGCGATACACAATCACAGAGGGGCGTTCTACAACAGGAATACCGTGTTCGCCAACCTGGGGTTCGACACATTTACGTGTCTTGAATACATGAACAACGTCGTCAAAACTCCGAAGAACTGGGCCAAGGATACCATTCTGACGGAAACCATCATCGACGCTCTCGACAGCACCGAAGGGTCTGACTACATATACACAATATCTGTGCAGGGGCACGGCAAATATCCGTCTGAAAAGGTCATCGAGGATCCTGCGATCGAAGTGACGAAAGCGCCTGACGAAGAAACAAAATGGGAGTACGAGTATTACATCAATCAGGTCTATGAAATGGATATCTTTGTGAAGGAGCTGACCAATGCACTTGAGGACTACGATGAAGATGTTGTTCTCGTGCTATACGGCGATCACCTCCCGGCGCTCGACATGACGGAGGAGGAACTGACAACAGGCGACCTGTATAAAACAGAATATGTTATCTGGAGCAACTTCGGGTTCGAGAAGAAGGACAAAGATATCTGCGCCTATGAAATCACGCCTTACCTGCTGAAGCGGCTCGGCATATCCGCGGGGCTTTTGAACAAATACCATCAGAACTATGAGGGTACAAAGAATTACAAAAAAGGTCTCGAAGCACTGTCCTACGATATACTCTACGGCAAAAACTATATTTACGGGGGCACCGATCCTTACGAGCCGACAGAACTCAAAATGGGAATAAAGGATATCAAGATAGACAGCATCGTCAAAATAGGCGACAAGTATTATATAAAAGGCCAGAACTTTACCGAATACAGCAAGATTTCATTGGACGGGGAAGTGCTGAAGACGGTATATCTCGGCCCTACAATACTGGCGCTTAATGAGGAGGTCGATCCGGCGAGAGCTTCAGAAATGAAGGTCAGCCAGGTTGAAAAGAATAAGGAGATCCTCAGCACCACTGAGTAGAGATTACGGCACAGAAAGGTCCGGGGCATCCATGAACAAAATCGTCAGAGTACCAACACTGGAAACCGAAAGACTGACATTGAAAATGTGGGCGAAGAAAGACGCCGCGGCGCTGTTTGAATACGCAAAAGACCCGGACGTCGGACCAAACGCAGGGTGGAAACCCCACGCGAACATAGGCGAGTCCCGGATGATCATCGACCAGCTTTTCAGACGCAACATGACCTGGGCGATAGTCGAAAAAGAGACAGGGACGATTGTGGGCAGCATCGGTTTTGAAGAAGATAAGTACCGGCCCGACATCAACAGCAGGGAGATGGGTTACTCCCTGGCGAAGTCGCGATGGGGCAAAGGCTATATGACGGAAGCCGCAAAGCGCCTGATCAGATATGGGTTTGAGGAGCTCAGGCTGGATGTCCTGATGATCCGCACAAGCGATACGAACAGGAGGAGCCAGAGAGTAATCGAGAAGTGCGGCTTCACCTATGAGGGAACTCTGCGCAGGGCGTACAGGACATATGACAGGTATATGCGCGAAGTGAGATGCTACTCTATGCTGAAAGAAGAATACGAAAAGCTTTATCTTGAATGACCAATTAAAATATGATAACATTACAAGGCTATGAGAAAATTCATGGAAGAAGCGCTTAAAGAAGCGGAGACGGCGGCCTCAGAAGGGGAAGTCCCCGTAGGCGCCGTAATCGTGCGGGACGGTGAGATAATAGCCAGAGCTCACAACATGACAGAGCAGGCGAAGGATCCCACTGCCCATGCCGAGATTCTGGCCATTAGAAAAGCCGCGGCTTTTCTGGGAGGATGGAGGCTCACAGACTGCAGTATGTTCGTAACAGTGGAGCCCTGCGGTATGTGCGCAGGAGCCATAGTCTGGGCAAGGATCGGCCGGCTGTACATCGGAGCGATGGACCCCAAGGCGGGAGCATGCGGATCATTGTACAACATACCGCAGGACAGCAGGCTGAACCACTATGTGGAAATAGAAACAGGGATGATGAGCGATGAATGCTCAAGCCTGATGAAAAGATTTTTCAGGAAACTGAGATCGGAGGATGGACAGTAATGAAAAGAACAGGCGCATTAATATGCGCAATCATAATGGCAATCATGATGATGGCGCCGGCTGCTTTCGCGGCGGACAAAGATGATTCAGCCGCAGCGGCGAAGACGGACCTGGAGCTTGTATCCTCATCACCTGAGGATGGGGCGACCGGTGTCGCAGTCGACAATCTGAGCGTCAAGATCTACTTCAACAAGGACGTTCAGCCGAAGTCGGATGCAATTAAACAAGCCAACGCCAAGCAGTGCAGACTGGTCGACGCCGAAGGAAAGAAAATTCCGGTCAAGGTCTACTACAGCGAAAAAGAAAAAGGGCTTATTCTTATAGCAGCCGATGTATATTCGGGCAAAAACAAGAACACCATCAAAGGTGATGTGGAATACACACTGACTGTGGGCAGAAACTTCCAGGCAGCGGATGGATCCACACTCGGCCAGCAGGCGACCATAGGAATGACGACGCTCAACCAGGGCAGATCTACGGCGATCTACATGGTCCTCATGGCCCTGATGATGGTTGGAATGGTATTCTTCACACTGAGAAGCACAAAGAAGAACGAGAAGAAGGAAAAGGAAGCCCGCGAAGCCAAAGAGGGCGTCAACCCGTATAAAGAAGCGAAGAAATCCGGCAAATCCGTTGCGGAAGTCGTCGCTAAAGAAAACAAGAAAAAGGCGAAGAAAGAGGAGGCAATCCGCAGACAGAAAGAAGCGGAGGCCGCCATTGAAGCCGAGATTATTGAGAAGATCAGAAAAGAATCAAACAAGAGAGTATCCGCTCCACGTTCCATCGCGTCAGGCGGCAGTGCACTCAAGCTGAAGGTCGTAACAGACGCAGGCCACAGTGTTGAAGCCGCGGAAGCAAAATCTGCAGGGCAGAAGAAGAACAACAAGGGGACGACGAATCCGAAGAACCAGAGCGGCAAGAATCGGAACAAAAAAGGCAAAGGCAAGAAAAAGAAATAACGGAAATCAGCAAATGTGTGAAGAGCCAAAACAGCGGCTTTTCACACATTTTTTATTTATCACGCCGGTCTCATTCATTTCGCAGCCGCATTTTAAAATGCGTTGCGTTTGCATCAGAGAAGAGGATAAAATATAAGGAGACAGCACAGGAGGAAAAGCAATGGACATCACACTGAAATCATATGCGAAGATCAACCTCTCCCTGGATGTGAAGGGTGTAAATGAAGCGGGTATGCATCTCGTTGAGATGGTCATGCAGCAGATTTTGCTGTGCGATGATATATCCATCAGATGGACACCCGGCGCAGAGGGCTTTGATATAAGACTGAAGACAAACCGGAAATACCTTCCAACGGATGAGAGGAATCTGGCCTACAAAGGGGCCCTCGTGATGAGAGAGCTTTTCGGGGAGAAGGACCTGAGCGGGACGCTGGATATCAATATAAAGAAGAGAATTCCCGTGGCGGCCGGTCTTGCCGGAGGAAGCGGAAATGGCGCTGCCGTTCTCCATGGACTGAATGTCCTCTGGGGAATGGATCTGAGCCTGAAAGAGCTTTGCAGAGCGGGAGAAAAACTGGGATCAGATGTGCCATTCTGTGTGATGGGACAGGCGGCCGAAAACGATGGATTGAAGGAACGGTTTGCAGGCGACCCATTGGCAAGCCACTGCGCCCTTGCGACGGGAACAGGGACAGATCTTCAGCCGCTGAAGGGTCTGGAGAGCCATATCATCCTTTCGAAACCTCCAATCAGCGTCTCAACTGCAAAAGCGTATCATGGAATTGACAGTATAGAGATAACGGAACGGCCTGATACCGCCGAGATGATAGAGGGTTTAAAAACAAAAGACCTCGCGCGGATAGAAAAAAACATGGTCAACGTACTTGAAAACTACACTTTAATGGAGTATCCTACTGTTGTGTATACAAAGAACAAGATGCAGGAACTGTGTGAAGGAAGAGCCGTTCTGATGAGCGGAAGCGGACCATCAGTCTACGGCCTCACAGACAGCATCAGGCACTCCAGAACGATATGTGATGAGATGAAAAAAATCAACAGGGAGAGCTTCTGGACCAGAACAACGTACTAAAACCATCAGAGGGAAAAAGAGATGTTAAACTTTGATATTACAAACCACAAACCACTTCGTGAGATGGTTTATGAAGAACTGAAAATGCAGATACTGAAAGGCTCGATCATTCCGGGAACCAGAATGATGGAAGTAGAGCTCGCCGAAGAGATGGGGGTCAGCAGAACACCTATCCGGGAAGCGATCAGAAAACTCGAAAAAGAGGGCCTTGTTACGATCGAGCCGAGAAGAGGAGCATACGCGTCCATGATTTCCACCGAGGATATGGTTGAGATCCTGGAAGTTAGGCAGGATCTGGAAGGACTGGCGGCGTACTTTGCGGCGGACAGAATGACGGACGAACAGATGAAAGAGCTCCGGCAGGTTTCGGGCAGCTACAATGAAGCTGTCAAACAGGGGAATATGGAGGATATGATCAAACATGATACGAGGTTCCATCATATCATCGTGGAGTCATGCCGCAACAAGATCCTCGTCCAGATGATAGAGCAGCTCCAGGAGCTGGTCCTCAGGTTCAGATACATTTATTATGACAATTTCAGACGTGCGGAGAATATGCCGGAAGAGCATGAGGCAATCGTGGCGGCGATATCCGAGGGCAACGCCGATAAGGCCAGAGCCGCAGCGGATATACACATTGAAAGGCTCAAGGAGCTGGTGGTAAAAGAAGGCGTACAGCAGAGACACATATAGGTATCCGCACAACAGGCTGCAGAAAGAAGGTGTCAGAAATGACACCTTTTATCATATAAACAGAAGGAGACACTATGAAAGAGAAATATCTGAAACTGCAAAACGGAAGTGACATAAGGGGCGTGTCTCTCACGGGCGTTCCGGGAGAACCGCTGAGCCTCAGAGAGGAAGAGGCTAAGGAAATCGCCATCGGTTTCATCATATGGCTTGCGGACAAATTGGGGAAAAGACCGGAAGAGATGACACTCGCCATAGGCAGGGATCCGCGGACATCCGGACCAAGGCTGCTTGACGGACTGATGGACGGATTCGGAGAGTACGGATGCAGAGTATACGACTTCGGATATGCGTCGACGCCCGCGATGTTTATGGCAACTGTATTTGAAGACTTTGCCTGCGACGGGACCGTGATGATCACAGCCAGCCATCTTCCGTATAACAGGAATGGTTTCAAGTTCTTCACACGGGACGGAGGACTCAATAAAAAAGACATCACCGCTATTTTGGAGTATGCCGCAGACAAAGATGCGCAGATTGCGAAGATCGGCGAGCCACCTTGTGCAGGTCAGCAGACGCACAGACTCGGCAAGCTTGTATTTGAAGCAGAAAAAAACGACATCATGACTCCGTACTGCAAGTTCCTGCGCGATTTGATCATAGATGGAGTTGGCGCAGGCGACAGACCCCTGGAAGGCATGAAGATCGTCGTCGATGCAGGAAATGGAGGCGGAGGATTTTATGCGACAAGAGTTCTTAAACCGCTCGGAGCAGATATCAGCGCCAGCCAGTTCCTCGAACCGGACGGCATGTTCATGAACCACGCACCGAATCCTGAAGATAAAGAGGCAATCAACGCCATTTCTCTCCAGACCGTTTCAAGCGGAGCTGACTTCGGGCTGATATTCGATACGGATGTGGACCGTTCTGCAGCAGTGGACAGCTGCGGGAGGGAGATTGCCAGAAACGGCATCGTCGCCATGGCTGCGGCGCTCGTGGCAGAAGATCATCCGGGGACGACCGTCGTGACAGACAGTATCACGAGCAGACAGCTGACGGAATTCATCGAGAAGAAACTGGGACTGAAGCACTTCAGATACAGAAGGGGCTACCGTAACGTCATCAATAAATCCATCGAGCTCAACGAGCAGGGAATCGACAGCCAGTTGGCTATCGAGACATCAGGACATGCTGCGCTGAAGGAGAACTACTTTCTGGACGACGGCGCGTACCTTGCTACGAAAATCGTCATTAAGGCAGCCAAACTGTTCAAGCAGGGAGAGAAGATCGACAGCGTTATTGCAGAGCTGGAAGACCCGGTGGATGAACGTGAGATCCGGATCCCGATCGCATGCGAGGATTTCGCGGGCTATGGGGACAAGGTGCTCGCAGATCTTGAAGAATACGTGAAAGCAACAGAAGGACTTTCCCTGGAGGAGCCGAACTACGAAGGCGTGAGGATCAATTTTGATAAGGCAGGCTGCGGCGTCGAAGGATGGTGCCTGCTCCGTAAATCACTTCATGACCCGCTCCTTCCTATGAACATGGCGTCGGACGAAAAGGGCGGATGCGAGAAGATCAGAGCCATTATGGAGCAGTTCCTCTCAGCATATGACCAGCTCAAGCTGTAAGGAGAGGCGAAGATGGAACTGAAAGAAAAACTGAACAGGCTCGAAGAGATTATACTCGGCTACGGGCAGATGATCGTAGCACTTTCCGGAGGTGTTGACAGCACATTCCTCATTGCCTTTGCGCGGAATGCATATGCAAAGGCCGGCTGCCCGGACAATGTGGCGGCTATCACGGCCGTGGGGCCGCAGTTCGCATCTGATGAGGGAGAGTATGCAGCGGCGCTTTGCGAGAGTCTGGGCATCGCGCACAAGAAAATCGATGTCTCTTATGTCATCGAAAAAATCAAGGATAATCCCCCGGACCGGTGCTATCACTGTAAGAAAGAACTTTTCGGCGTGCTCAAGGCGCGTGCAGATATGGTGGGAAGCGTTCTTGCCGACGGTACGAATCTTGACGATATGGACGATTACCGCCCCGGCTACCGTGCCATTCAGGAATTAGGTGTGGCAAGTCCCCTCAAAGAGGCAGAGTTGACAAAAGCTGAGATCCGACAGGCGCTGGCGTCGATGGACATCGGCAAAGCCGCGGAGAAAGCCGACTATCCTGCCTTTGCCTGCCTTATGACCAGGATTCCATTCGGGGAGGAGATCACAGAGAAGAAACTGGCAATGATCTACAAGGCGGAGACATATCTGAAGGAAAAGGGTTTCACCCAGGTCAGAGTAAGATGCCACGGGACCGCGGGCGGTCTTCTGGCGAGGATCGAACTGCTGCCGGAGGAAATGCCAAAACTTACCCCTGCGGAATGCGACACTGTAATACGGGGGATCGGATTCCAGTTCGTCACCGTCGATCTGGGCGGATACGAAAAAGGCAAAATGAACCTGTAACCCTTGTTGCATAAAGGTTTCAGCTATGCTATAATAACCTCGCAGTAAGGGCTGCATTAACAAAGTCAACAAACCAATTAAATTAATAGTGGAGGAAAAGAGAATGAACAAAACTGAATTAATCGAAGCAGTAGCAAAGGAAGCTAATCTGTCAAAGAAAGA
>CACYBO010000188.1 GCA_902772685.1 uncultured Eubacteriales bacterium
GAACCACCGACCTTCCGGGTATGAACCGGACGCTCTAGCCAACTAAGCTACACCGCCAAATCGGCAGACTGTACTTAGCCGCCGCAAAAAATATACTACCATTTGCCCTTACCGATGTCAAGGCTTATTTTCAGCTTTTGGAGTCATTTTTGCTTTCATGAAATCTTTGATATAAACTGCTGATTTTTCCTCTATTTCAATATCCTCCGGCTCGAGTCTGCGGCCCGGCTCAACCTGAGCCAGAGCGGCCGCCGCTTCAATGATACTTGCCGTGAAATGAGGATTTTTCGTGAGCAGCGGACCGAGCACTCCGGTGTAAATCACACTTCCGCTCACCGCTCCTTCATAGCCATCGTCATTATTTCCTCTTCCGTATACGGTTTTTCCGAGCGGCTTCTGTCCTTCTCCGAGCACTACATCCGCAACCTGTATCTGGTTTCCTATGATATCAAGATGATCCTCCGTTTTGACCCATATATCATCGCCCCAGACAGACTCTCTCTCTTTCCATGTCATATCAAGCAGTCCTGTTCCTTCCACAACTCTGCCATCCAGGAACTCTGTGCTTTTTGCCAGTACTGCTCCGCTGCTGCCATTCGCAATCAGAAATCCGCCTCTTCTGATAAATCTTCTGACGCCTTCCATCTGACGGTTGAGCGCAGATGACACTTTATCCACGCACTTGAGCTCGCCGGCAGTCATGTAGACGATGTTCGGCCAGTTCCAATCCTCATCAGTTTTCAGGTCATCGCTCCTTCTTATTTCAACCGGAATGTCCAGCAGATTGCACATATGAAGAAGCGCCATTACATCTCCTCTGCCTCCGTGTATGTTCAGCACGTCCGGGTAGAGCCAGAGTATGTGCAGACGTCTGAATCCACTCTCACCCGTGACCTCTGAAACATTGGTAAGAGTATCGGATTCCCTGTTGAATTGTTTTCTTATTCTATTGAATTTATCGAAATGATTCATCGTTCCAACTCCATTATTTCAGGCTCTTCACGTACTCTGCCAAAGCCTCGTACTTGTGAAGCCACGTGATGAGATAAACGTTATCGCAGTCGTACTTCTCCAGTTCGTCAATAATCGTCTTGTCGTCGTTCGTAGGAAGAACTGTAAGTCTGTCTGATGCAAAACCATCATAGAGCATCCTGAGACCCGCGTCATATGCAACTGTTCCCGAGAAACATATGCATCTTTCTATATCTGATTCAATCAGTCTGCGGAAGTCGCAGTCGAAAGTGTAAAACGTATTGGTGTAGTGCGGCTCAAAATCCACCAGTTCGTCCAGCCCCAGCATGAAGATCTTCTTCTCAGGATCATCTGCGATCACATTGAGGGCTGACTGGACAGTTTCCGGATTCTCCTGTTTCATACGCAGGTATTTGATGCTTTTGCTTCCGACCTGTATGGTCTCCATCCGTCCTCCCTGAAGTGCGAAGTCAGCAAATGCGCTGCTTATATCTTCCTCTTTGACGCCGAACTCAGACGCAACCGTAAGCGCTGCGATGTAGCAGTACAGGAAGTAAGGAGTACTGTACTTAAAGTCATAGGTCTTTCCGCCCGTCCTGAACGTCTTCGCTTCAAAATCTATATCCGTAGCCTGATAGTCATTGGCGGCAGTCCCGAATCCGCAGGAAGGACACTGGAAGCTGCCGATGTTGTCTATGTTGTAGTAGTTGTAGACAATGGCTTCATGGCACATCGGACACGGCGCGGTAACTGAAAAGAAATCGTTCTTTTTATCGAAGGACGATTTGTTTTTATCCACCCCATACTTGACACATCTTCCTGCGCTGGCGCCCAGACTCAGAGCGTTCGGCTCATCGCCGTTCACATAAACCGTCATGTCCTTGTTCAGAACCGACTGAATTTTTCTTCGGATGATTTCAGGTTCACCGTTTCTCTGAACCTGATCCTTCTGCACATTCGTTATACAGAGGTGTCTTGCCGGAAGCTGTTTATGAATGATCGGCAGGAATCTTTCATCGGTTTCCATCAGCACTACATCGGCCTTAAGCTTGCCTGAAAGGCTGCAGTTTTTCAGCAGCGAAACAATGACGCCGCCTATGAGGTTCGCGCCTTCCAGATTAACTGCGACCTTAATACCGGCCCTGTTGAAAACGTGGGCCATAAGATTTGTCGTGGTGCTTTTGCCGTTGGTCCCTGTTACGAAAATAGTTTTGTCCGGATCGAGACCTTTGATGTGACTTATGAAATCCGGATCAAATTTAAGGGCGATCCTGCCCGGAAGATTTGTTCCTCTTCCTTTGGCGATGATGTTGATCGCCCAAGCCGCAAATTTGGCGGCAAAAAGTGCAAACCTGAATTTCATTTGCTTTGTTAATCTTCCTCCTGTATGTGGAGCCTTTTTCGAATGAATGCAGGTACTTCCTCAGGATCAATTTCAAGAGCCCAGGCAAACTCCTCCTGAACCAGCTTCTCAGCTGTTTTGAGTATCGTCTGATCTGAAATGGAAATCTTCTTGCCTATCCTTGCAAGTTCCCGTTTCTTTTCATATATGCACGTAATCATATTGAGAAGACGCCCGCTGACGCCCTCGCTCAGAATCTCTTTGAAGTACTCTGCCCTGTCCCGTCTGTCACCGATCCAGTTGACATCATTATCGGAAAGGCCCATCAATATATCTTCGATATCTTCTCTCTGCATTGGCTCTCTCATCTTCGAGAGGAGCGCTTCATTTTTTAAGGGAACGAAAAACTGTGTCGCACGGTTCTTGTTCTGCCTGAGGACGTAATACATTTCCTTAGGCTGATTTGCCGTGAAACTCATCTGCTCTATATTGTCGACCATACAGATTCCATTGGTTCCGTATACAACGTATTGTCCTACTTCGTATTGAGCCTCTTTCATTTCGTCCATCTCTCTTTCTAGCCAGCCTCATTATACCAAAATAGGGGTGATTTTTCTACTCTTTAACGAATGACAGGAGCGATTCTTTTTCCTCTTCCGTCAGGTGCATCTTCTCGCAGACGGTCAGTATTTCTTCCAAAGGCATCACATACTCAGGGTCGATACAGAGCCTTGTAAAGTTGTTTTTATTAATCCCTGATGTGCTGAATGTGATCTCACCGCTCAGTATTTTTCTGTCATAAATCCTTAAAAAGGTCTGTGCGAAAGTAGCCATTATACTCTGTCCTCTATCTGGATCTCTGTCGTCGCGTTATATTTCTCTTTGAGTTTTCCAAGCTGAGCGAAATGCTCCGTCTGACAGTGGGCTTTCTGGTGCGCCCTGGATTCCCACTGTTCCCAGAGAAACAGGGTGTTGTCAGATCCGACAGGATAGAAATAGTCGTATCTGATGCATCCGTCTTCACCTCTGGAGATCTCATCGATTCCGGCTTCCCGGACCTCTGCGATAAATCCATCTCTCTCAGCCTTTGAAGGCATCGTGTATGTAACATAAAAATCAGTCATCTCTTCTCTCCTTTTCTCAGAAGGTTGCAACTTCCGGATCTGCCGGCTCACATTTTCTTATCTTACTGCATATGAGCACCGGTCCTTCTTCACCATACATCTCTTCTTCCCTCACCTTTATGGTCGCGTCTACAGTCACCCAGTCCCCTGTCCTGAACTGCGACGCCTTCGTGTAAACGCCTACCGTACCGGCAAACTGGATATCCGCTTCACAGCAGGTCATCACATGCCTTCCAAAAACCAGATAATTGTCCGGCAGCGTATCGTCTCTGGCCACCATGCCCTTTACTTTGATTTTTTTGCCGTCGTAGTTGTCCTGATTCTCGGTAAGATCCCTGTACCATTCTGCATACCATTCGTCTTTGATCGTGATGATCGGAGCCTCCATATCATACGGCAGCGGGTCCTGAATATCATCAAACACAACATTGTCCGGCTCGTATTCGTAGCAGATGCTGGATCTCCTGTTGGCAACTCTCACAAGCTTATGAAAATCCATTCTGTCCATATCCTCTTTGAACCTGTTGAAAACAACCAGCTCCGCAGTCTGCATTTTGTCGAATGTAAGCTGCCGCATGTTAGTGTTATACATCATAAATGTGGTCGCATCGGCGAACAGCATCTCCTGATAGATCACCCAGTTGGAGGGCGCCTCCCTGAAGAGGTCCTCCAGCATCCACATGCCGTTGTATTCGATCAGGATTCTCTCTGCCCTGTGCATATCTGCTATCGTTGCCAGTCTGCTGCTCTCAAGATCATCTTTCTCTATTTTCTCTATGAACACATCCGGTCCGGCAAAATTTTCAGGCTTGAGTTCCACTTCGCCGTCTTCGCAGAGCAATACCAGCGTACGGTCTCCGTCGTTGAAATCCTCGCCATCCAGCAGCTCCTGTATGAACGTCGTCTTGCCCGATCCCAGAAATCCTGTAAACAGATATACCGGAATCTCTAAATTACCCATCATATGTTTATCTCCTTACAGACCGAACAGATCCCTGACTGTATCTTCTTTTATATCCACGCCGATCACACAGATCATTCCGGTCGGCTCCGCTCCGCCTTTCCTGACCTGTGGCTCACCAGGAACATAGTCGAAGTGAATCCACTGTCCGTTTTCTCCTTCAACAATTCCTTTTGCTCTCAGAATCTGCCCGCACTTTTCTTCATCCTGAAGTGTTTCAAGTGCAGCCTGTATCTGATCCATTGTGTATTTGTTTGTCGTTTCTTCACCTATATCGCTGAACACCTCGTCCGCGTGATGATGACCGTGCTCATGATGATGATCATGCTCATGATGGTGGTGATGATCGTGCTCATGATGGTGATGTTCACCGTGTTCTTCATGTTCATGATGGTGCTCGTGCTCGTGGTCGTGCTCGTGTTCATGCTCGTGGTCGTGGTGATGATGGTGATGATGATCGTGATGGTGCGCCTCTTCTTCCGCATAGGCTTCCTCTCTCAGTCTGTCGAGTTCTGCAGAGAGGGTTTTCTTCTGTTCCATCGTGTCGAGTATCTGCTTTCCGGTCAGTTCATCCCACTCTGTTGTCACGATAGATGCATGGTCATTGCACTCACGGATGATATCGACGCATTCCCTGATTTTATCGTCACTGAGGCCTTTTGTGTGGCTGAGGATGACGGAGCTCGCGTGCTCCACCTGATTCCTGTAGAATTCCCCGAAGTTCGCCATATACATCCGGCAGAGTTTCGCGTCCACAACGGTTGTGAACCCGTTCAGCTCAATCTCATCTATACCGGCATCCTGAACAGCGATTATGACATCGCTCAATTTGCCGACTCCCGAAGGTTCAATCAGTATCCTCTCCGGCTCATACTGGTCGATGACCTGCCTTAACGCCGTTTTGAAGTCTCCGACGAGCGTGCAGCAGATGCACCCTGAATTCATTTCATTGATCTGAACGCCCGTGTCCTTCAGGAAGCCCCCGTCAATGCCTATTTCACCGAACTCATTCTCGATGAGAACCAGCTTCTCGTCGTATGCTTCCTTGATCAGTTTCCTGATGAGCGTCGTTTTCCCCGCTCCGAGAAATCCTGAAAAAATGTCTACCTTTACTTTGTCCATGGTCAAATATACCTCCTAGCGAATAAAATGCGTCGGCGTCCACGCCTCCTCCTCAGGCAGTCCGTACTCAGCTTTGCCGAGTGCAATGCTCTTCATAAGGAATGTCATGTTACGGGCGAGCACGCGCATTGTCTGCTTGCCCTCCTCGTCCATGTCTGCTTCGCCCGGCGTCCTTCCGTGGATGCTGTTCCAGTACTGGCTCGACGCGACAGGCATGTTGCTTATCGTGAAATACTTGTTGATCTCATCAAATGTTGCTGAGCAGCCGCCTCTTCTGGCACAGACAGCGCTGGCTCCAACCTTCATGGTCGTATCGAAGTGGGCGCTGTAGAAGAGTCTGTCGAGACAGGCGATGATCGTAGCGTTCGCTGATGCATAGTATACCGGCGTCGCCACAACGAGGCCATCAGCCTCTTCAAACTTAAGGGCCAGCTCATTGACAATATCATCGAACACGCACTTTCCTGCTTCATAGCAGTGTCCGCATGCAATGCACCCTCTTATATCTTTATTTCCAATCTGAACGACTTCTGTTTCGACGCCCTCCTTCTCAAATACGCTGACCATCTCTCTGACAGCGATTGATGTATTGCCCTCGGGATGGGGGCTTCCGTTTATTATGAGTACTTTCATCTCGCAACTCCTCCAATTATCTCTTTTTCTGCAAAAAACACCGTTGCTCCTCCTGTGTGAAGGAAAAGAACCTCGCTCCCTGCCGGAACCTTTCCGTTCCTCACATCCGCAATGAGTCCTGCAAAGGCTTTACCGGAGTATACCGGGTCGACGAGTACGCCTTCCCTGCGTGCCAGAAGTTTAATTGCCTCTGTGGCTTCCTCGCTCGGACATTCATATCCCGGACTGTAATGATCCTGATCGATCAGGAAGTCCTTTTCTTCTACTATCACATCCGCACCGATCAGCTCCAGGGATTTATTTGCCAGTCCGGCAGCTCTTCCTGCGTACTTTTCATCAACTTCCATCGCTGTCACTGAGTGTATCGTCATGTCCAGCCCCAGCAGGTTCCTGCCGGCCATAAGGCCTGCCATCGTTCCTCCCGAGCCGGTAGAATGGTACATGCAGTCAAAACGGATACCCTGCTGCTGCATCTGTTCCGCCAGTTCAACCATCCCGTTTAAGTATCCGAGGCTTCCGTATTCATTGGCGCCGCCCATTGGAATGTCATAGCATACAACGCCTTCTTCTGCGAGACGGGCTATGTGGGCCTTGCCCATCTTGAATGATCTGCGCTCCGCATCCGCGAAGGACTCTCCCTCCTCCAGATCAACGATGTGTATCTCCGCTCCGAAGACACCATCCAGAAGCAGATTCGCTTTGAAATCATCCGGATCCGGCGGCACTACTGCTGCCAGATAGAGAATCGGTTTCAGACCGCTCCTGGCTGCTGCCCATGCGGTCTGCATCGCGTGATTGGACTGGGTCGCGCCGTATGTTATGACGGCTTCCGCTCCCTCTTCCGCTGCTTTTCCTATAAGAAACTCGAGTTTTCTCGTCTTGTTTCCTCCGAACAGATTGCTTCCGGTAAAGTCGTCCCTCTTGATCCACAGGTTTACGCCCAGTTCTTCAGACATTCTGTCCAGTCTGTGCAGCGGTGTAGGAAAAAAACCGAGCGGTATTCTCGGCATTTTTTCAAGCATGTTTTTCGCTTCATTCACGGTAGTTTTCATTTTTTCTCTCCCCTTTATCCATGCCTTAATCTGCAGTCTTATTGTAACACTTTGCGGTGTACTTTTCATCTGTAAACAGAATCGTGTGCATGTAAAAATCCCGCCTCACCTGAGACGGGATTCTTCGTCTGAAATACTATCCTTCCGGCATTATCCTTCAATAGCGATGCTCTTCTTCTCAGGAAGTTTCGGCGCATCCTTCTTAGGAACACTCAGTTTCAGGACTCCATCCTCAAATCTGGCTTTAACATCCTCTTCTGTGATGTACTCACCAACGTAGAAGCTTCTCTTCATAGCGCCCATGTAACGTTCCTGACGGATAACCTTTCCTTCTTCGGACTTTTCTTCTTCACTCACATTTCTGGAAGTGCTTACAGTCAGATTTCCGTTTTCAAGTTCCAGGCTGATTTCGTCTTTCTTGAATCCCGGAAGATCAATATTCACTTCATAGTGATCCTCGTGTTCCAGCACATCGGTCTTCATGATTGCGGGAGCCTGCTTGCCGTAAAGTTTTCTCTCTGTATTGCTGACTGACGGGACTCTCGGAAAATCGAAATTCATCAGATCATCAAACAGGTTGTCGTTAAAAATACTTGGATATAACATCTTTTATTCCCCCTTTGCTATGTTATACATATGTCTTTTCCTTCTGAGCAATAGAACTTTTTTCTCTGTTCCCTTGTTCTGGACATATCATAGCACCAATTGTTAGCACTGTCAAGAGGTGAGTGCTAACAAAAGGAGAAAAAATCACGGGAATCATTTTAATACAAAATCATTCCCGCGGCTTGCTTCCCCTGAATTTAGAAGAACACGGACGGAATCAGTGTGACCGCCACCGTTACGCAGAGCAGCGCCACGATGATTCTCACAAACCAGACCTTGGCCGGAGAATAGTAACTCGTAAACTCAAACTCTTTATTATCATTGCTGTTCTTCTTATATTTCTTACTGCTCATAGTATCACCCTTCTAATTTGTATTATATCGTTAACATTATATCATCTCCTGACGGAATGTACATAATTTTTGTCTTTATGATTATATTCGTTTGGGTTATAATATGGTCAAATATAACTCACATCACGAGAAGGAGAATGAATATGAATTTACTTACTGTTCTTTTACTATCACTTCTGAGCGCTAAATCACTTGGTGCACTGTCCAACAACACAGGTGTAAACCAGATCGATCTGAAGAAATTACTGATTCTTGCACTGCCGCTGATCATCAAGTACATGACCAACAACTCCCAGTCACAGTCAGGTCTGTCCTCACTCTTCGGAGCTCTTGGCGCACACCAGAACAGAGGCTCTGTCGAATCACAGATTGCTGACGCTGACACTGAAGACGGTCAGAAAATCATCGGTCACATTCTGGGCGATGACAAAGATCAGGTTGTTGACGAGCTGTCAAGAGAATCAGGTGTTGACGCAGGCGACGTCCTGAACGTACTCGGCACCATCGCACCGTACATCATGAGCGGACTTTCCGCCGCTACAGAAAGTGCACAGTCACAGCAGGCTGCACCTGCAGGCGGATTCGATCTGGGCGGACTCATGTCCATGTTCGGAGCACAGCCGCAGCAGGAACCGGAACCTGCAGCACCTTCATCAGTTGACGGATCGCAGCTCCTTAACGCGCTGCTTTCTATGATGAAATAGGATTACTGCAAAAGCAACAAATAAGACCGCAGCAATAGCTGCGGCCTTTTGTTGTGCTTTTTTACTCTTCTATGACAACTTCCGGCTCTGCGGCTGTCGCAAGATGCTTTGTTACGGTGCCGCCCAGTTCACTCTCAATCATGCTTTTGAGTTCATCCAGAGCCGCGTCGATATTCGCAGCGCTCTCCCCGTTGTGCGCTTCGATGATCATAAAGGCGTTTACCGTATCTTCTGTCAGCATAGTGCGTTCCGCTTCACGCCAGTTCCAGCAGCGGCATACAGCACCGAAGTCGTCCCGGTAGATAACTTCCCCTTCACTTGGCGGTTCACTTTTGCCGCCGGCGCCATAAGTTACGAAGTCCTCTCCTCCCTCTGCGATTGTCAGGCACATGTCACCTTCAAACTTATCGATATCCTCTCCGCCGATTGGAACGCCGTATTTCAGCGAGATGCCGTTATAGATGTCCACAAGCGGGATGATCGTGCCGATCTGATTGCCCTTGGCAACGCGTTTCAGAAGGGCTTCTATGGAGCAGCGCGCGCCCTTCTTGGTTTTGAATTTATAGAAGGCGTCACGCCATCCGCGGATTACCGGATTGGATGTGAACTCCGGATTGGATGTGTACTGCAATGAAATCTTCTCACAGTCCCTGAGCCACTGAACAAATTTGTCTTCATCCTTCACATGGTTGTCGATTCCCCTGCAGACCAGTACGCCGATCTGCGCTTCAGGAAACAGCTCCAGGAAGTCCTGTTTCATTATGAACTTTTTCAATTCTTCTTCCTCCATTAATTAAATCAGTTTCATTGTTTTGATTATAGCATGTTTTATTGCACAATGTAATTTGATATAATATCCGTGCAGAAAGGAGTACAGGACAACTATTATGATTTGTAGTAAATGCGGAACTGTTCTGCCGGACGATGCCGAGTACTGCGGCGAGTGCGGAGCAAAAATTGAAAGAGCCAAGGCGACTACTGTTTCCCTTTCCCGTGCGAAGGTGGAAGCGAAACGTTATAAAATTATCTCACTGATTCTCGCAGCCCTATGTGTTGTTTTCGGCATGGGCTGGATCATGGCGTCACACGACCCATACAAAAGCATCGATAATTACGAAAAGGATGCTGCTGAAATAGAGCGCGCGGGCATAGAGCTCACGGGAACATATGTCGTCGGAGAAGATTCCGAACTTCCTGAGGGGCGTTACAACATCTATCCGCCTGACGGCGAAAGTTACATGGACGTTAACATCTATGAAAATATGGAAGACGCGAAGAAAAAGTACGATAAGGACTATAATTCCTATGCACTGGAGCACTTGTATTCGCTTGCACGAGGGTACAAATTAAAGGCGGGACAGGTGGTTGTGATTGAATACGACAGCGCGTACTTTGAACTTGTTTCTGAAGAACCGACTGAGGCTGAAGCCTCTCAGGCCGAGAGTTCTGAAGAATCACAGTCGGATGAAACGGAACCCGTTTCTGAATCAGAATAACAGACAGGCGGTCAGATATGGCAAAGAATAAAATCAATCATTTTGGAAAAACAAGAATCATCGTACTGATCATTCTGGCGATTCTTGGAATGAATTATCTCTCCAATCATTCAATGTTGGGAGTTCTCCTTATCCTTGTTGCTCTGTTCATCGTGTTTATGGATTATTTCAACAAGGCTGACGAGGAAAAGGAAGAAAAGCCGGTTCACGAACCGGAATACGACCCGTCCGAACTTGGTGACCCCGTAAAATGTCCGTTCTGCGGCAAGAAGATTCCATCGGGAGTCAACTACTGTTTCTACTGCGGCAGACCTCTTGAAGCATTCAAACGTATCGAAAAAATACGCGTTGAAAGTCTGGAGCAAATCGACCGTTCCCTCACCGCCATCGACGAAGGCACTCACTGGGACAATGTTAAAACCATCAGGAAACTGACCGATAAAATACTCCGCGAATACGAAAGGAAGCCGGAAGTGCACAAGGGATCGGACAGGTTTATAGACTATTATCTCCCTAAGACTGTCTCCGCGATCAAGCACTACGGCGTTCTCTGCACACTGGATAACCTTGACCGTGAAGAAGCCGGTATAAAAAAGCAGCTCGAGGATTCTCTCGGAACCCTGAGCGAAGCATTTTCAAACATATTGAATAAGGTTTCTACGGAAGGCCTCGATGATGTTTCCGCTGACGTGGATGTACTCGAAAACATCCTCAAGCAGGAAGGTCTCACCGATCCGGACTTCAAAATATCATAATCGTAAAACAGGGTCCTGCATCAGGACCCTGTTTTTTCTTTCCTCATATTCCGACAATCGGTTTACGCTCCGGCAACCAGCTGTCTCACTGCATACAGTGTGCGGTCGATGTCGCTTTGGGTTACGTATGGAGCAAGGCCCAGACGCACCATTCCGCCTTTGTCGTAGACTCCCATAGCCTTCATGATCTGAACAGCATAGTAGTCTCCATGCCATGAGTTGATTCCTCTGTCTCCCAGCATCCGGGACACTTCATCCGTTGTGAATCCATCTACTGTGAATACAACGGTCGGCGTCCTCGCCTCTCCTTCAGCAGGTCCGAAGACATTTACGCCCGGGATCGCCCTGAGGCCTTCGCGGAGCTGCTTGGCCAGACCGCTCTCGTACTGATCGAACGCCGTCATTCCGGCTACTACATTCTTCCTTCTTCCGGAAAGACCCTTCAGTTCCTCTTCGAAGCAATCCACATAGTTCTCGCCGACAGACGCTATGAAGTTGACCGCTTCTGTCATCCCTGTCAGAAGTTCATACTGCGGAGTGCCCATATGGAACCGGCGTGGACCGGTTGCGATATCTTCACACATTACGTTATAGAAGCCCATCTCTTCGATGAGGTCTTTTTTCATGTAGATGACGCCCAGATGAGGCCCGAACCATTTGTAGGCGGAGCAGACCAGAACATCAGTATCAATATCCTTGACATCAATCGGGAAATGCGCTGCATAGTGCACTGCATCCACAATAGTGAGCGCCCCTGCCTTGTGTGCCATCGCAATGAGTTTCTTGACGTCCGTGACTGTTCCCAGCCCATTGGATGCCCAGTTCAAAGAAACAAGTTTCGTGTCAGGCGTCAGCTTCGCCTTGAAATCTTCCATGTCGATCTGCTGCGTCACCGTATCCATCCTGACGACTTCTGTGTTGAATCCGTCCATCCCGAGGTGTATCCACGGTGCGAAGTTCGCCTGATGTTCCAGCTGATTGGTCAGGATTTTAGCACCGGGCTCCAGTCCTCTGGCGAGCGCATGAGCGAAGTTTACGGCGTTCTGCGACGATGAGCAGTTAAAGCCTACTTCTCCCGGTTCGCAGCCGAGGAAATCCGACGCTGCCTCACGGGCTTCATCTTCAAATATCTCGGCAAATCTTCCCGCTCTGAAGTTGCCTCCTTCATTGGCGTTTTCTTCGACAAGATACTTTACGATACGGTCCAGAACACGCTGCGGAACCTGCGTTCCTCCCGGTCCGTCCAGATAGGCAATCGGTGCTCCCGCAACTTCCAGTTTGCACGCCGGGAACTGCTCTCTGATTGCTTCAACATCAAATATGAATTCTTTTCCCATTTCATCCTCCTCCAACTGATATCTCTCTGCCGCCTGCTCCGGCAGCAAGTCAGGTACTTTCGTCGGTTTATGAGATTATATCATGTTTTTATGTTAAAATGTCTATGTTATGGATTACGTTTATTTACAGAAGCAAATTGAATCGCTGGCCCTCGATGCGGGCAGCATGATACTCGCGGCTGACACCTCTGACCTCAGAGATGTGACCGTCGACACCAAATCAGGACGCAGAGATCTGGTGACTTCCATGGATCTGGAGATTCAGAAAATGCTCATGACGGAACTGCAGAAGCTCATTCCATCATGCCGATTTCTGTGCGAGGAGGCTGTCCCTGCAATGCAGACGGCTATGATCACCAATGCAGACGAGATCAATCGCGGAGTGTGTTTTATCATCGATCCTATTGACGGGACCGCCAACTTCGTTCACGGAAACCACCATTCCTGCACCTCAATTGCGATGACAGTTGACGGCGAAACCCAAATCGGCGTCGTTTACGATCCGTACCTGGACGAGCTTTTCAGCGCCCGCAAAGGCTGCGGCTGCAGTCTGAACGGCAGACTGCTTCCTGTCTTTGACACATCCATCAAAAGTGAAATCACTGTCTTTGGTACAGCGCCTTATGATGACGCCACCAACGCGCCCACCTTCAGACTGGCGCATCTTCTGTACGAACTGTCCGCCGATGTGCGCCGCACCGGTTCCGCGGCTCTTGACTGCTGCTGGACAGCCTGCGGCAGATTCGGTCTCTATGCAGAACTCGGCCTTTCCTCCTGGGATTACGCCGCCGGCAAACTGATTGCCGAAGAAACCGGATGCATTGTTTCCAAAATCGACGGCACGTCCCTTTGCTTCGAAGAAAGGCCTTCTATTCTGTGCGGGCGTCCTTCCGCTGTGAAGGAGTTTCTCGACGAGTACTGCAAAAACGCATAACTTCAGACGCCAAAAAATGCATTTCTGCACATTTTATCCCGATAAAGCGGCAAATCCTCTTCCTAACCTCAGGAAGATGTATTAATATGAGTACAACAGACAACGCTTATGTTAGATACATTAACAGGAGGAACTTACCGATGTCAGATGTGATAGGAACCCCAATGAACTGGAGACAGGCGTATGAAGAGAAATTAACTACAGCAGAGGAAGCTGTGAAACTGATCAAATCCCACGACCATGTTATATTCGGTCACTGCATATGCGAGCCGGAGGGTCTGATCGACGCCATGGTCGCAAACCATGACGCATACCGCGGCGTGCACATCACCCACATGGTTTCTCTGGGAAAAGGTGAATACACCAATCCGAAATACAAAGACAACTTTACCTTCGATGGAATATTCTTCGGAGCCGGAACGAGAAACAGCATCGCACACGGAAACGGAGACGTAATCCCTGTCTACTTCTCAGAACTTCCGATCTGGATGAGAAGAGGAATTCTGAACTTCGATGTCTGCCTGGTCATGGTCTCCCCTCCCGACCAGTGGGGATACTGCAATCTGGGCGTTGAATCCGGATACACTTTCCAGGCTATGCGTTCCGCAAAGACCGTAATAGCTCAGGTGAACAGCAATATGCCGTTTGCTTACGGAGATACCCATATCCACGTCAACCAGCTGGACGCAATCGTAGAGATGGATATGCCTCTGATGGAATCACAGCCGCCGGTCGTCGGCGACGTTGAAATGGCCATCGGCGAATACTGCGCGTCACTTATAGAAGACGGTTCGACGCTTCAGCTCGGTATCGGCGCCATTCCTGACGCTGTGCTGGCATCACTGAAGAACCACAAACATTTGGGAATACACTCTGAGATGATCGCTGACGGCGTTCTAGATCTTGTGGAAGCCGGCGTCATCGACTGTTCGGAGAAGACGCTGCACAGAGGCCAGATTGTCGTTACATTCCTGATGGGGACCAAACGGCTCTACGATTTCGCAGACCGCAACCCGATGCTCATGCTGCGTCCCGTAGACTACGTCAACGACCCGACAGTCATCGCCAAGAACAACAAGATGGTCTCCATCAACTCAGCACTGCAGGTGGACTTCATGGGACAGGTCGTTGCCGCATCAATCGGAACCAAGCAGTTCTCCGGAGTCGGCGGACAGGTGGACTTCGTCCGCGGCGCTTCGAGAGCGGAAGACGGCAAAGGCATCTCGATCATCGCAATGCCATCCATCGTAACAAAAAAGGACGGAACAATTATTTCAAAGATCGTTCCGACCATCGATCAGGGCGCTGCAGTCACAACAAACCGTTATGACGTCGATTACATTATCACCGAATACGGAATCGCCAGAATGAAAGGCAAAACCCTCAGAGAACGTGCCCGCGCACTGATCAACATCGCACACCCTTCCGTCGTGGATGATCTGTCAAAGGCATTTGAAGAGAGGTTCAATACACCGTTTGTCAGTGAGTAAAGAATAGCGTCACAGTCCCTTTTTGTTCGGGCTGTGGTAAAACAGCAGTATTATCGCGGTGATTGCGCAGCATGCGGCAACGCTCAGAAGCATATGCTGGTAGCCTGCGACATCACCGCTTGCGGATATGAATCTGACGAATATTGCCGGTGCGATCGTCGTGCCCATCTGTCTGATCAGCGTGATGGTTGCGATTGCTGATGTGCTGTCCTCAGGATCGGTGTTTTCGAGAATCATGTAGTTCGTCGGCGCACCCATGGCGAAGCCCATGCCGAGTCCTACCACAGCCAACCCCAGCACCAGCGTCACCGCGCTTGGAGCCATGGACACATAAAATGCGAGGAACAGGTATCCTGCGATCATTACGGCGAGTCCGGACAGAAGCACCTTTTTCGGTCCGAACCGGTCGATGAGTCTTCCTCCTGCGGGCGGACCGATCATAGATGCGATTCCGATGACGAGCATATAATACCCGCCGGAACCAACCGGGTCATTCATGATGAACTCAGCGTATTCCGGAATGAGCATCATCGCTACAATAACACATCCGATAAAAAATGACGCGGCCATCGTTATCACAACAGGACGGCTGAGGAGGAATTCCGTATGGAACACGGGATTCTCTGCGCGGCGTTCCACAAATGCAAAAGCAGCAAAACAAACCGCTGCACCCGCGAACGGTTTCCATGAATCCAGTTCCTTGAATCCAAACAGAAGCAGCAGAACAAGGAGGACCAGCAGAACTGACCCTGCGCAGTCCATCCTGC
>CACYBO010000189.1 GCA_902772685.1 uncultured Eubacteriales bacterium
GATACACCTGCCGATCCAATGAGCGGATTGATTGGCGTCTTGGACACCAGATTCATGATCTTGGCGATACATACGCCGCCTGCTGTACCGAAGCAGAATGCCAGGACACCGAGGATAACGATCTTGATCGTCGCCCAGGTCAGGAATGTTTCACCTGTTGCTGAAGCACCTACGCAGGTTCCGAGCAGGATAACCAGAATATTTGAGAGAGCATTTGATGAAGTGTCGGACAGACGCGCTGTTCTTCCGCTTTCCTTGAACAGGTTGCCCATCATCAGCATGCCGATCAGCGGTGCTACTGACGGAAGCAACAGTGCGATTACAACTGTTACCGCAATCGGGAACAGAATCTTCTCCCTCTGGGATACCGTTCTCAGCTGTTCCATCTTGAGCTCACGTTCGTGCTGCGTCGTCAGGGCTTTCATGATAGGCGGTTGTATGATTGGTACAAGGGCCATATATGAGTACGCTGCTACCGCAATCGGGCCTACCAGATGGTCTGCCAGTTTCGTTGTGAGGTAGATTGCTGTAGGACCGTCCGCCCCGCCGATGATACCGATGGAGCCGGCTTCCTGAGCATTGAATCCCAGTGCGATAGCCGAGAAGAATGCGAAGAAGATTCCCAGCTGTGCAGCCGCTCCCATGAGCAGCGACTTCGGGTTCGCGATGAGCGGGCCAAAGTCCGTCATGGCTCCTACGCCGAGGAATATCAACGATGGCAATACAGGTTTCAACATATAGAATATGGAGAAGATACCTGCGTCCGCAAGTTCATTGGAATTTACTACCCCCTCGTGGACAACATCATTGATGAAAATCCCTGTCATCGGCAGATTCGACAAAAGCATGCCGAATGCGATCGGCACCAGAAGCAAAGGCTCAAAGCCGTGCCTGATCGCCAGATACAGGAAGAACAGTGATACCACAATCATGATACCGCTCTGGTACGTGAAGTTCGCAACTCCGGTCGATTCCCAGAACCTAAGTAAAGTTTCGCCTACTGCATCCATAAATTTAGCTCTCCTTTTTTATGCTATGAAATGTGTGCCGCCTTTATAAGCAACACGACAAAGCGATGCTGTCCGCATCACCGATAAAATAGTAACACACCGCCAATTTCTATACAAGTTGTATTTTGACGTTTATTCGTGAAATACTGTATACAATACCTCGTGCCAAGGCAAAAGCATCCGCCCACTGCATCGCGGAGAAAAACTGCTCTCGCCGCCGTTACTTCGCTTTGAGTTTTTCGTTTATGAAGTAGTCCAGATCTCCATCCATAACGGCCTGAACATTTCCCACTTCCGCCCCTGTTCTGTGGTCTTTGACCATCGTGTAAGGCTGGAAGACGTAAGACCGTATCTGGCTTCCCCATGTAATCTGGTTGTAGTCACCTTTGAGCTCATCAAGGGATTCTTTTTCTTCCTTCTCCTTGAGTTCTATCAGCTTGGACATGAGCATCTTCATCGCGAACTCTCTGTTCTGGATCTGTGAACGCTCATTCTGACAGGTGACAACAATGTGGGTCGGAAGGTGTGTAATTCTGACTGCGGAGTCCGTCATGTTGACGTGCTGTCCGCCGGCGCCGCTGGACCTGTAAGTATCAATGCGCAGGTCCTCCGGATTGATTTCCACTGTTGTGTCGTACTCTATCTCCGGTGTGACATCCAACGACGCAAACGATGTATGTCTGCGGGCTGATGAATCAAACGGTGAGATGCGCACCAAACGGTGCACGCCCTTCTCGTTCTTCAGGTACCCGTAAGCGTAATCACCCTCGACAAATACTGTCGCACTCTTGATACCCGCTTCCGTATCGTCGTTCATATCCATGATCTTCGCCTTGAAGCCCCGCTTCTCGCACCACCTCAGATACATGCGCAAAAGCATCTCGGCCCAGTCCATGGCCTCGGTTCCGCCGCTGCCTGCATGGATCGAAATGATGGCGTTGTTCTCGTCGTACTTCTCGTTGAGAAGCGTCTTCAGCATCAGGTTTTCGAGGTCCTTTTCCAAAGTCTCCTTTTCGGACTTTGCCTCCTCAGCAGTCTCCGCATCATCTGCTTCTTCTGCCATCTCAATCATCACTTTGAGGTCCTCCAGCGAGGTGCGCAGTCGATCGAGCTCGTCGAGCTTGTCTTCGATCGACTTCTTGGACTTCATGACCTTCTGCGCTTTCTCCTGGTCCTCCCAGAATCCCGGCTGTATCGTCTGCTCATCCAATTCCGCGAGTTCCTCTCTCAAAGCATCCGTGCCAAGCGCTGCATCCGCCTCTTCCACAGACCTCTCCAGCTCCGGTATTTCCTGTTTCAGTTCATCAAGTAGTATCATCTATATCTCCTTCGCGCTTCCGCCGCAAAAACGACTATGCGTTTCTGCCGCAGCAGTGCTTGTATTTCTTTCCGCTTCCGCACGGACATGGATCGTTTCGTCCGATCTTCGGGCTCTCACGGCGTACGGTTTCCTGCTTGTGCTCCCTCTTCGGAACGGCTGCCTGAGCAGGCGCGCTTCCCATATCAACGTTTCCGCCGGCAGCTTTCTGGCGGGCAGCCGCTTCACGCATTTCGCTGTCGTCGAACTCATCCTTGTGCTCCTGTCCGCTGCCGATGACATCGCGACGTTCGCTGGAAGTGGTGACAGTTACGTTGTAGCAATATCTTACGAACTCTTCCTGAATGGCGGAAACCATGAGTTCAAACATTGCAAATCCTTCATGTGCATAAGCTGCTGCAGGATCCTGGCCGCCCAGTCCTCTGAGGCCGATTCCGCTCTTGAGCTGATCCATGGCGTCGATGTGATCCATCCACTTGCTGTCTACGACACGCAGC
>CACYBO010000190.1 GCA_902772685.1 uncultured Eubacteriales bacterium
CTCACTTTGCCAAAGGCGATAACACTCCTATACTTGGTAGAAGTCCTGTCAGGAAGAACGGTGTCTTCCGCAATGACTGTGAACGAAACCTTATTGTGGGTTTTTATTGCGTCAATCTTATGACCTGTCACGGCCGAGTGGAAGTAGATGCAATTACCGTCATGCACATATGACAGCGGCACTCCATAGGTATATCCCTGACCGTCGAGAAGACTCAGTACGCCGGATGTGTTATTGTCAAGGATCTCGTTTACTTCTTCCTCGGACATCTGCTGCCTGTTTCTTCTCATATCATAAAACATCACATCAGCTCCTTATCACCATAAATAATATCTTCGCATTCTGCATATATCGCTTCCGTTGGCGTTATGCCCTTTTGCTGCGCTTCATTCAGTTTCTCCCAGGTCAGTCTGGACACTCTGTCAATCGTAGTCTGAATCACCTCATCCAGCGTAATCGTATCGCCTTTCTCATACTCTGCTATGGCAACGATGACCCCGCCGCAGTTGTGCCACCAGTCCACCTGGAAGAGAATATCGTTTTCCCCAAGAAGTCTCGCAAGTTCAAGCTCTTCCTCAACGCTTTTCGCCTGAAGCTGATTGTTCGCCGCACCGATTATGATCTTGAACTTGAGATTAGGAATATTCTCTTTTGTCAGGATACCGCCCATCGCGCAAGGGCAGAACACGTCAGCTTCCATATTCATGATTTCATCGGTTGGAACAATCTCAACATTATCCGGATATTCCGCCTTGAAATCCTGCAGCCTTTGTTCATCCACATCCGCGACATACAGCATCGCATTTTCTTTCATCATTTCCCTGGCGATGGTGATTCCGACGTCGCCGAGTCCCTGCATTGCCACGGTCACTCCGTCGAGCGTGTCTTTACCCAGCTTGAACTTCACGGCCTGTTTTACCGCATGGAACACACCTATTCCTGTCGGAACCGCTGACGAACCCAATGTTGAATTGTTTCCTGCCAGCCACTGTTTTGAGAAATTCTCAACTATGATACCTACCATATCATTCGGAAGCTTCATATCCGGCGTTGACATGCCGCGTGCTTTGTCAATGACATATGCCAGCCATCCGAGTTCCTCCATATCGTTGATGTCCAGCGGAGGCATCTGTACGACTGTCTTCGCCCCGCCGTAGTGGACGCCGGCCGGAATGTTCTTAAAGCTCATCGCTCTGCCGAGGTTGAGTCCATCCTGAATGCAATCCAGTTCTTCCTCTTCGAGTTCGTGTCTCCGGATTCCTCCCGTGAACAGTCCTCTGCGCTTGTTGTGAACACCGAGTTTCTTGCTGTGCTGGTTGTACATGAAGTGAATCTCGTACTTCGCGTTGTAGTAAGCCTCGATCTGGAAGTGCCTTCCTGCTCTGATCTTGTCGATTACTTTCTGCAGATACTCTTCAAGTCCGTACTTCCTGTAGAGTTCCCAGACCTGGTGCGTATTGTAATAGACCCCGGTGTCAGTCAGCAGACTCTCAGCATAGAAATCTTTGTTGTATCTGCTGAAATCCACATCCTGATCCCACTCTTTCGCTGCGTACAGCCTGGTTACATTTGTCTTCCAGTTGTTCTGGATCTTGAGTGTGGTCAGCCCCTCTTCTTTTAAAACGGTGAATAAACTTTCCATTTTAGATATCCTCCTTGATAAATGATCAAACCAATCAAATAATTCTTCCCATTGAAGCAGCTTCTTCAAGCAGCTTGTCCCTGAAATCAGGGTGCGCTATATTAACCAATTCATGTATTCTCTGCCGGAGTGTTTTGCCCTTGAGGTCTGCGACTCCGTACTCAGTCACGATATAATGCACATCTCCTCTCGGAGTGGTGACAGCACTGCCCGGTCCCAGATCGTTTACGATTCTGGAAACCTTTCCTCCTGCGGCAGTAGAGGGAAGTGCGATGATGGATTTTCCGCCCTTTGACAGGGCCGCGCCTCTGACGAAATCAAGCTGTCCGCCGATACCCGTGAAGTGCTTTACGCCGAGCGTCTCCGCGTTTACCTGTCCTGTCAGATCCACCTGCAAAGCCGAGTTTATGGATATGAGATTGTCGTTCATGCCGATGATATGCGGATCATTGGTGTAATCTACAGGCAAAAGCAATACATCCGGATTGTTGTCGACAAAGTCATACAGATGTTTTGTTCCCAACAGGAATGTGGCGATAAACTTACCCGGGTGCAGCGTCTTCTTGGCATTTGTGATGACTCCCTTTTCATACAGATCCAGCACGCCGTCTGAAAACATCTCAGAATGTATTCCCAGATCACGTTTGCCGGACAGAAACTGCAGGACCATATCCGGCACAGCTCCTATGCCGAGCTGCAGAGTGGCTTCATCGGGTATGAGCTCCGCAATATTGTGCGCGATCTTCTTTTCTATATCCCCTGCCTCACCCTTCGCGA
>CACYBO010000191.1 GCA_902772685.1 uncultured Eubacteriales bacterium
CCGGATACGGAACGGCGGAACAGTCGGATCACCTTCGCATCGACGGCGCATCCGATTTTTTTGACGGAAAACCTAACACAGGTGCTGGTCACTCTCAAGGGGCTGAAACTGATGGCAGAAGACCCAGCCTTTGCACCATACGCTGAGCAGACTGGGGCGGAGATATGGAATCAGTTATCGAACTATGCGAAGCAACGCATTCGTTTTGTCCTTGGGGAACTGCTTCCAGAGGATCTCAGTTGGTACGAATCTCTGTCGGAACAAGCACCCGGAAAAAACTTTCACACCGAGGAAATGTGCAGCAGAGTTCGGAGCAATGTGGTGATGGATTCGTATAAGAATGGGAAGAGTTTCTGCGTTGAGTATGATGACGGCGGGGAGCGGATCTTCTATAAGGACTGTCAAATTGTCCCCGGAACTCTGCGGGGTGGCAAGGCTGAGGTGGAAACGGAAACAGAAAGGGTCACGCTGATTCTGGATCAGATCGTGCGAAGCGCTTATACGATCGAAGAACTTGCCGCAGATTGAAGCCCAGCTTCATAGAGTGCATATTTTTACTGTGGTATGATATGAGTGCAACGGGGAGAGGAGTCACCATGGACAGCATCAATTACAGTTATGAGCGATATCCATACGAGATTGCGAGACAGTGGTTTGAGCGCGGGAAGACTGAAGAAGACAATGTATTCCGATTTGTATCCTACTGGATCGTATTCAATCAGATGTACAACTATGGCGTGAATGATTACGAGAGGACCACAGAGACTGATCGGATCGCAAGTTTCTGCCGAAAGCACGCTGAGACGTTGATCGACACAATCGATTTCGATGCGGATTATCTGAACGAATTCAAAGCCCGGCCAGTAATCTCATCTCACCACACAGTAGATGAACTGGACTGGCGGGGCGGTGAGGACTACATTGCCAGGAAGATCTATGAGAAGCTGGGACGCAGAAATGGAGATCGTGATAATGTACTTTACAACAAATGCTTTAGTATTGCGAAAGAGTTTGTTGGGCTGTGTGATTACAGATCGAATCCCAAAAAGAGAATCACACTGCTGTTCCTGACGATCTACCGGATCCGTTGCAATCTGTTTCATGGAATGAAGAATCTACAGCCAAAGCGGGACTTCCGGCTGATCAGCGACTCCGCTGATATTCTGGAAGAGTGTTTGCCGGTGTTGATGGATGGAGTATTCAGAATAAGGTGAGGAGGCGATTACAGCAACAACAATTATTGAACTTAAGAGACTAAACCACAGGGAAGCGGGCATCGATGAGATGTACGCAATGCGGGAAGAATTGAAGAAATTCCTGCAGGAAGAAGTGAATCCCTCCGATGAAATGTGGAGGGAGAATCTGCAAGCTATTATCGATTATCAGGATGCTGATGGCAGCTTCAAGCTGATGGATTCCTATCAGGTGCCAATCGATGCACGAATCGATTTCTGTCACACGCCGACGTATATCTGTTCGGCAATCCTGATGAAGGCGTTTCTGACGGATGAAACGTTACTTGGGATTTCAGGTGAAGAGATTCTGAAGGATGCCCTCAATGCGTGCTGCTATGTGAATCTACATGGTGATCGCTATGATGAGGGGCGGGGACAGATGGAGAACATCCAGATGTTCATGCAAGCAGGTGTCAGAGAATTCCTGCAGTACCACGGGAGACTGTGCTCCAAATTCAGCCGGATGATGGAGAACATCATCATGGAGTACAGGGATAAAGAGGCAGAGAACGATTGCCCTGTAGAATGGGAGGGGATTGTCCACAGCATCAATCATTACTTCGCGCACAGCAATGTGTTCGTATATGGCACCTTGATGCGCGGGGAGAGTAACCACGAATTCTTCCTTTCGAATGACTGGTTTATCAGCCGGGCTATCGTCGCAGGATTCGATATGTATGATATCGGATATTACCCCGGGATCATTCCGGGGGAGGGCAATGTGCTGGGGGAGCTCTATGAGGTTCCAGTAGATGCCATAGAGAATCTGGATGGCCTGGAAGGAGAAGGCAACCTCTACATCAGGCGCTGCATTCCGCTAACTAAAGAAACGGGCGAGCCAGCCTTTGCATCAGTCTATATCTACAACCACGATGTGGATGGGCTGAAGATGATTCCAGAATCCCTGCAACCCTATACTGCTGAGTGGCAGAAAGGGGCAGAGGATTACGTATGGTACGTTTCCTACGGGAGCAACATGCTGAAGGAACGGTTCATGCATTATATCGAAGGTAGTGCCTTCGAAAGCGGCGGAGCATATCATGAGCCGTGCGAAGATACATCGGCACCGCTGGCTGTGCGGCAGTACGATATCCCATACGACATGTACTTCCGGAACAACTCCGGCTCCTGGGGAGGGCAGGGAGTATCGTTTCTGGATATTACAAAGGCTGGCCATGCGAAGGGCGTCGCATATCTGATTTCCAGAGAGCAGTTCGAGCATGTGGCTTGCCAGGAAAACGGTGGATGCCCGCCGGAGTACAGCAATGATTGGTACGATACAGTGGTATCAATCGGAACCATGGGTGGCTACGAAGTCGTGACCATCACGAACAGTGCTACAGAGAATTTCAATCGGCCTTCAGACGCTTACATTGAAGTGCTCTGCCAGGGTTTGCAGGAAAAATATCCAGGAATGACCATACCACAGATTGTATCGTATCTGGTGGATTGTGGGAATCGCGGAGCATGAAAAGGATAACGCATTATGGGGAGACCTGTTAGAGATAATACCGAATTGAATAACATAGAAGAAAAAGTTGCAGATGAACTGCAGCCGCTGGAATTAACAATTATTGGGGAGGGTCCAGATGAGATTCGCGGCGCGAGGATCGTGGCTCGATTCGAAACGCCCTCCTCAGAGAGCTTTCTCTTGGACGTTGGTGTATTTGAGGATGGGATGAGAAAGTATGTCCTGTCAGAACGGTTCGCGATGGGTGGATGGAAGTGGGTTAATAGTTTTCCAGAGATGGATGCATGGCAAATGACGAGTTATTTGGAAGGCAATGCAAAACTATGCGAGAGAAATGATAAAGACTATCAAGAGGGATTGTTAAAAATAGCAGAAGAACTGAAAACTCTTGAAACTCTTGAATCTTAATTACTGATCCGGCAGATGCCATATTTAAGAACAGGAAGCACAGCAAGGAAAGCTGACGAATATGAGCCACAAAGTCAAAGTAACAATTGAAACGGAAAAGAAGAACTTTTTCGGTGGGAAGAAAAAGGTTCTCGAGGAGCGTTGGATAGAGGTTGATGACAGAACATATCAACGAATGATTCGAGACGGAAGGATTAAAGACGAAGACCTGAGCGTTGAGGACATGGTACTCATGGACTGGTTCCTAGGAGGAAATTAAAGAGTGATCACAGACAGGAACAGATCAATAATCGCTTTCGCGCAGAAGTATCAGGCTCTATTTCAGTCAGAGAGCAAAGTTGTAGCTGATGTGACAGAAGGCTTTGATACGTTCTGTTTTGATGTGGGTTTTCAGATGGACTGCGGTGCGGCGATGGAAGAGCATTATCCGGGATCGACGCAGAGCGCAGAAAATCTGGAGTTTATCATTCATTGCGTTACAGATATCGATCTTCTTGGATCTGCAATCTTTTCCAAGTGGAGATATTACACACATTGGGATTATGACATGAATGCCATCTTGAGTGATGAGGCACGGGAATGGTTCATTACTGCCTTTGCCAGGCTGGAAGAACTCGCATCGATTCCGGTATTCGATGGAACACTTGACAAAATCAGGATCGTTTCCAACGTGATGGGATTTGGCCCTGAACCCATGCCGGAGGAGGAGGTCGAACAGCATATCATCATCCATCGTAATGGGCAGGTGTGGATCTCCAGATATGTTTTCGGCGATTGGACCAGTGGACATAAGAAGAAAGCTGCCAATCGGATTAATATCGGAGATGCTGCAGGGAAGGTACTTGATAGCATCGCATCCTATTTCCGCAAGCCCTATTGCGAAGTGTTCGTAACGGATGTTGGCTCGTGGAACGCCGAGCTGACAAATACTGATGGAGAGAAGGCCTCCTATCATGGACCTATCGTGGTTGATCTTCTTTCAGACGGCGTCAGCCTATCGGAACTGGTACGTGAGACCCTTGGGAATAACGATCTGTTCGTTTTTGACGGTTGTCCCGAGCGGATCAATAAGATTACGCTGGATTATACGAGAATCTCAAAAGCAGATCCGAAAGAATCAATATGTCCAGATCCGGCGGATAAACCATGCATTTATACTGAGAAGCTGTTCGTTGATCGCGATAGCGGAATGATCAGACACCATCAGGAGATGGAGGGTCAATACTGTATTGACCGGGAATACAATGCGAAAAAATTCGTGCGGACGTTTCTTGATAAGCTTGATGAGGACATGTTCTATGAAGACGTGCTGGGGGATCCGGAGGATGTTA
>CACYBO010000192.1 GCA_902772685.1 uncultured Eubacteriales bacterium
ACAGGAAGCATATGTCCGAAAACTTGAACAGCAGGTAAGGTACTACCAGAAAAGAGACTACGACAGTCGCACAAAGTACGTTATTCAAGTCTATACTGATGGCGAATGGGTGAACTACTACTTTTCTACTGGAAAGATTGCTGTTTTTACGGACTCGATTGCCGCTCTGGACTACGTAAGCGCCCACAAGGACGGCACAACTCAGATGAGGGTCAGAAAAGCCAGAGTGTGCATGATTGGTGGTAAGACGGTGATCAGGGAGGTGTGAGGATGATTAAGCTGACACGACAGAGCGACAAAAAGCCGATATACATCAACCACAAAAGAATCGACATGGTCGGCACGGATTTTAACACTGGCGTAACTTTTGTTTGTCTTTCAGGGCACTTTGCAGATGTTACCGAAACAGTTGATGAGGTGCTCGAAGCAATACAGACAAAGAGACTGGCAGAGACGCTGAGGCATGAGTTTGCGGGATTGAGATGATAATTATTACCCGGTGCCGACTAAATGTCGGTTAAATGTCCAATACCGCCCGATGCGGTGACGATCTGGATGCGTCTGAGGAAACAGCCGGGATTTGAACTAAACCTTGAACTAACATTGAACTACCGTTTTCGTTAGTCCAAGAAAATGATGATTTTTAGACTATGAGTTGTTCGGAATTTCCGAACAGTTGAGGTGATGATATGAAGGAGAAGCGAGATTTTACCTTGAAACGTCCAATAAGAAAACCGCTCACGCCTGAGAAGCTGATGGAAATCCTGAATCAAACTGAGGGTGGCGAACGGGCGAAAGAGGCATATAGGAAGCTGACGGGAGAAGAACCGCCGGTGGATGAGGTGAACGAATGAAATATGTGATTGATGTGCCAGAAGATAGGATAGATATCAGCGGAATACGCACTGTGTTGGCATATGCAAATACCACTATGGCTCCGTATGTAGAATCCGATACAGCGGAACAGGCATGGAAGATAGCACAAGACATTATGAAAGATCCTGGAAGAGACGGAATGTTAAACGCAGAGCTTAATGATTGCTTTGGCACAGACGACATATACATGATTGCGAAATTGCCTTATGCCGAAATAAAAGAGAAGTATGACGCATGGCAGAAACGCAAAAATGAAATCAAAGTCGGGGATGAAGTCAGGCATAAAGATGAGCCTAGAGATATCATGGTATACACCGGAACAGATGACGAACCCGGATATGCAAGCTGTATTAAGTCAAATGGTCGAGTTGTCCTTAGGCGTGCTGACGAAATTGAAAGAACCGGACGCCATTTTCCAGAAGTCGCAGAACTGCTTGAAAAGATGAGGAAACCTGATGCTGACCACTGAGAAACAAAAGAAGATCTGCGAGAAATACAGCGCAAGAGACAGTAATTGGAAAGTCCACTGTAATGAATGCCCATTGCGACTCCCACAGGTATGGTCGTTGGGAGCTTGCAGGGCAACATATCACTACGACAGACATAGAAAGGAGTGGGTACTGGATGAAGATCAATAACAAAGACTTCGCCACCCTTGCCATCTGTGCAATCCGGTACTGCCACGGCAGACAGACATACATGCCCAGTCTGGTACAGGACATCATCAGACCACATCTGCCGGAGCTGAAGGACAAGGATATTAGCGTTATGTTGCAGGACTGCGAGGGGATGACCGAATTTGATTTTGGGCATCCTGGGATTGACAGACCGAATTGGGAGCGGTGGCATGAGGAACTGAAGGCAGAGAAGGAGCGGAGAGCGATAAATGGATGAACTTAAGACGTGCCCATTCTGTGGAGGAAAAGCGGAACTATATGAAAGCGAAGCATACAACCTGAAAACAGAGACAAAGGAAAAGGGTACCAGGTGGTTTGTGATGTGCGGACGGTGTACGGCTCTGACATGTGGAGCACTGAAAAGCATGGCGATCGAAGTGTGGAACAGGAGGGTGAATGAAGGTAACGGAAGAAAGCATTGATTACAATGCCGTCAGGTTGATAAAAGAAATCATTGGCGAACCCTGCGAATATATCGAGAACAAAGATATGGTCATGTCCTTCCTGTGCGAAGTGAAGGGGGTTGTTGAGATGGCAGAGGTGATGAAAGAGGTGCTGAAGGTATGAAACCAACTGATACAAAGAATTTATCCTGGAAAGATGCGTGGTGGCATTTGCTGAACGGACGAAAAATCAAGCGTCCACTGTGGGAAGGTTACTGGGTATGGGAGAAAAGCCCGAAAGATGATATGCCATCAATCATAATGTACTGCCGGGATGGAAGCGTTGTGGATATCAGGGATACCGACTTTGTGGCGTATACTTTTAGTAATATCGCTCAGAGGGATTGGACGGTGGTAGACGAATGAAGATTGAAATCGACCAAGAGAAAGTAGAGAAAAGCATGCTTTTTCTCAGAGGTTATCTTGACGGAGAAAGAGATAACAACGGCAATACGCAACTTGCACAGGCTTTGGAAGTAGCATTACATACTATGGGAGCGTTTTGGGCGATATATTTTTCTGATGGGTCTGTAAAGATAAGCGAGGATGAAGACGAATGACCAAACAAACAGAAGAACTTCTGCGACTGATAAAAGAGAATCCAGACCTTCCGATTGTGCCGATGGTAGATTGCGAAGTGGTCGCAGATGATTTTGGTTATTGGTTGGGAAAATGGGGATATGCCAAATTAACCGAGTATTACAACGGAAGGGAATACATACACTTTCGGGACGACGACGAGGAGGATGTCCTGAATGACATGGTAGGGTGTAAATACTCATACGATAAAGACGGCAGGGATATTTACGAGTTATCAGATGCTGAGTGGAAAACCCTGTATGAATCCTTGCCGTGGGAGAAGTGCATAGCTGTTTATATCACTACATAAGGAGGGCAAATGACCAAAGAATACATCATGCAAGTCCAGATAGACGATGACGGTCATGAGTATGACATGACACGGAAAGAAGAGATTGTCAGGTGCAGAGATTGTGTTTTTAGTGATTCGACAATGGCGACCAAAGACGGCAAAGTTTTCAAAGTGTTTGTCTGTGAGGAGTGGAACGATTATGCATTGCTCGTGCCAGATAATGGATATTGCTATAAGGGAGAGCGTAAACAATGACAGCACAAGAAGCGATTGAAATACTGAAGACATGGAGGGTCACCGGAGACAAATCCCATGAGGCACTGAACATGGCTATCGATGCCCTGAACATGTACTGG
>CACYBO010000193.1 GCA_902772685.1 uncultured Eubacteriales bacterium
ATGGAGTCTGAATATGTGTCAAAAAGTCTCATTTACTCTCGGTAGCAAATGAGAGCATATGGCATAAGAATAAGGAGGACAATATGAATCAGGAAATGACGGAGCGGATCGCAGAGACCAAGGAACTCGTAAACGCAGCCGAATGGCGGGAGAGAATTCTGTCGTGTCAGGAAAGCGGGAAGACCGTGACCGCATGGTGCGAAGAGAATGGAATTCCTCAGTACACGTATTACCGGAAACTGCGCATGATGCGGGAAGATATGCTGAGCGGCGAGCAGCAGATCGTGCCGATCAAACCAAGGGTCTCGCACGGGATCCGGATCACAGCGGGAGAGATCAGTATAGCCATGCCGGAGAATGCAGATCCGGAACAGTTGGCGGCGATCATAGGAGCGTTGAAGTCATGCTGAGCGATTTGCTTGCTACCTGCTTCTGATGACACAGTTCGGTGGCTACGCGACATATGGGATCGGATACATCGAATATGACGGCGACCGTCCGATCCTGATCGAAACCTACCCCGATCTGTGTCATACCGCACTCCCGGTCGAACAACTGGTGGAGTCCTGCAACCGCAGCCAGCTCGACCATTACCACCTCCGCGATGTGGTGGAAGATTTCCTCGGGAGTTTCTGAACCTCGAACAGCTTGCGCCGCCGTTCTCTCAACGGCGGCCTTGCTGCTTTTGAGGATTCATAAAATTTTTCTGCGGTCGGCTCAGCAGAGAGTTGTGTGCCATATGGCTTCAATCCCTTGCATGGATTGACTTTGCGATGGTCCCCACCTGTGTTGCTGACAGGGTAAAGTTATGCGATTACGAACAATCCATAATGGACAGTCCTCGAAGGATTCGGGGTTTAAGCTAAGAACCGATTAACAGAAAAAGCGGGAGGTCCCGCTCTTCTGTCAGTTGTTAAGCTATCTTCACTCTTCCAATATGCAATCGTACAGTCGGAAGACAGCAGGTTATATCATTAATCCAAATACTTTTGTCACTGGTTTTCGCGGTTCATAAATCGTTTCACCATCATGAATTGAGCATACTATTATTTAATATTCAATATAAGTCTTAATCGTCCAACAAGTTTGATGCTTCTGACAAGATACTTTTTCTCTTTACATAAGGGGCACTCTTCAAGATTTGTATATATGCACTCATTGTGATGAATATATTGACGTGGATAATTCTCATTAAGACAGCTTCTGCAGATCAATCCCCCATATTTCTTTTTGATCTTCTTAATCGAAAGCATCACAAATTCCTCCGCAACTGCTCTTTTACAGTTCCCACTTTGTCAGCCATTCTGAAAAGCTTGTGTAAACCTCCAGCCAGCGATTATACAAATCATCCTGCTTATCCAGCGTAAACTGGTCATCTTCCTCATTATAAGTGTAATGTCCGTTATCCAGTTCACTCATGGCATATTCCGAGACCGACTGAGCTTCGTTTATAATCTCCACCAAGTCATTCAATTCAGTTTCACTTATTGTACGTATTCTGGTGATAAGGTTTGAGAAATAGTCAGGAGCTGCTTTGTCGGCGTAGCCATTGACGCCGTCATCAGCCAGATAATGTTCAACATCGCCCGGATATAAGTAGAAGGTAATTTCGTCACCGTTATCATCTGTGTAGGAACTGGAATAAACAGGCCAGCAGCTGATAAAGTGAACATAATCAAGCATGGAGTTGACTTCCGCCACTATACCGTCCGCCGCGATGGACTGCCAGAGCCCGTAGCTTTCCGAAACAGTCGACAAGTCTACCTCTTCGCTGACCGCGTCAACGATACGGTAGTTGTACGTGTAGCCAAAATCATCCGCAAAATCACCCGTTTCGATTTTACCGGTGATCCTTACCGCCTGATCGGTGAAGGAAAATGTCTTCCCGGCAGAGGCGTATACAGCAAGCGTGTTCGCCAACTGCGCGGTGTTCGGCACGCAGAATGGACAGCTCTGGTAGGGCATGTTCATCAAATACATGTATTGTCCGGAAATCGGGGACAAGGTGGCCATGTAGCCTATGATGGTTACCGGTTTTCCGTTCAGCTGCTGAATAGTCTTGATGCTGGTGGCTTCGGAAAAGCTCAGACTGGTGGGTTCTCCGGCAGAATTATCCGTACCGGCACAGCCGGAAAGCATCAGTCCTATAATTCCAATAATTATCAGCAGGATTACAGTCTTTTTCATCGATCCTCCTTCATTACAGACCTTCCTTTTGCGACATGCTAAGGATGGAGATCATAGTTGGCAGTACGCTGATGGCAAACACAAGAACTGCAATAGCCCACTCAACCGGATAAATAATCCATGCGTTCAGCACAATGCCCATGGAAGCGACAAATCCGCTCATAAACAGCAGGCAGCAGTGCGAAAGCAGCATGGCCAGAACAACCGCGAACAAACCGGTTATGCAGTTCTGTATCAGATACAGCAGTGCAATATGTCCCATGCTGATACCGATCAGGCGCATGAGCGATATTTCTTTTTTCGCATCAAACAGATTGAGCAGTGTAATTACGGAGATAACCATGATGTTCATCACCAGAATGATGCCGCAAAGCAAAAACACGATGCGAGCGCTCAGATCCACCTGATCCAGTACCTCCCGCAAAACAGTGGCGGGGTTGATGCACAGAAGGCGGGAGTTCTGACTGTAAAAATCGCTCAGCCTGTAATACTCGTTGAACCCCTTGCTCTTAACGAGAATGGCGCATACTTCGCCCTCATGCGCTTCCGTTTCTTCCCCTTCCCCGTGCTCCTCTTCCGCGTGTTCTCCTTCCCCGTGTTCCTCTTCTCCGTGAACGGCCCACACCGTTTTATAAGAAGTGAAGACCGCGTTGTCGTATGCTGTGCCTGTTTTTTTGAGGATCCCCGTTAATGTCAGCGGAGAAGCTGCGTGTTCCAGCCCATGCGTATTCAGGCCGTGCGAGGTCACAATGCTGTCGCCTGTTTTCAGACCGTATGTTTTTGCGACCTCATAGCCGACCACAGCGTCATAAACATCTTCGAACATCTCGCCCTCCGCCAGCGCTTTTCCCTCCAGAAAAACCGGCGTGGTCCCGATAATGCGCGCGCTGTTGAAGCTGTCCCCCATGGTAAACGGAACCACAAGGTTTGTGAGCCCGCTCTGCCGCAGCTCTTCAACATAACTGTACGGAACAGTACCCAGCGGCTTGTCGGTAAAAAACATGGTGTTCATAGCCAGCTGTGTTGCGCTGCCGGAGGGACCTATGATCATATCGTAATAGGCGGCCGTGCTCATTATCCCCTCGTTGACCTGAGCAGCCACGTTATAGCTCAGAAGTCCGACGCCGGCAGAAATAACGATGGAAAGAATGACAAGCAGCAGGCGGACTTTTCGCACCCCCATGTTCTTGATGGCAAATTTAAACATGTGCTTCCCCCTCTTCCTCCGTGCTTGCCGCTATTGAATTCATATCCAGAACTACATCGAAGAGCTCAGCCAGCCGATCGTCATGCGTGACGCAGATCAGCGTCTTATTCTCGGAAGCGCTTATCAGTTCTTCCATGATGCGACGGCCGATGGTATAGTTCAAGCTTCCGGTCGGCTCGTCCGCAATGATGATATCCGGGTGTTTCACAAGAGCCCGCGCAATAGCTACACGCTGCTTTTCACCGCCTGACAGCTTTGTGACACGACGTTTCTTATACTTAAGTATACCGAGCGTATCCAGAACAGCGTCCATCCCGGATGTATCGACGTGTTCTATCCTGAGTATATCGATATTATCCCCCACGCTCATTTCCTCAATCAACTTGAAATCCTGGAAGATGCACCCGATATGCTGTACCCGAAACGCGTCTTTGTCCGGCTGAGATTGACTGCTTATGTCCACACCGTCGATAATAACTTTCCCGGCGCTGGGCGTCAGTATACCGCAAATCATATTGAGCAGTGTGGACTTACCGCACCCGGAAGCCCCGAGCATCACATAACTCTTGCCGGTTTCGAAGCATAAATCCTTATATGTGATAGCAGAACCACCTTCAAAGCGCTTCTGCAAACCTACTGTTTCGATCATAACTCTTTGCCTTTCTATTCCGTATTTTTTGATATTATCCTTGTAGCTCTCTTCGGAATTAATCCTGGAGTTTTGTCCTCATAGAAAACAAAGTATCGGATGATCGAACCAAAACATTCTGCACGACCCTGGATGATTTATGCGTCAGCAAAATGATTACGGACATTCCTGCCTGAAGCATAGAACTGTTTGAGAATCGGAACACCCTTTCCACGAACCGACAGACTGCGCAGCAGCTTCCGGGACAATCGTGCAAAGCAAGAAATACCGGTATGCAATTCAGCAGCAACAGCGCACAGATAAGGACTATGGCCAGGGGAACAGCCAAAGATCGTTTCATAAAGAGTACTCCCGCTTTCAGGCTTCACTGATACCTAAAGGAAAAGCCCGCAGTTTCCCACGGGCTTTCTATCAGTTGCTCATTGTTTATTTGGCGACGTTAACACAGAAAGCATGAATCGCTGCAGCAAC